>JBASRI010000183.1:0-4336 GCA_049273755.1 Thermoanaerobaculia bacterium | reverse complement strand
GGGCGCGACCGGCGGCGTCTGCCGGGGCGCGCGCTCGGAAGTCGCCGGCGCCGCCACCTTCGGAGGCGCGGCGATCGGCACGTCCCGCGTCGGGACCATGAACGGTCCTTCGTGCACGGAGGACTTTCCGGAATCCTCCCCCGGCTCGAACGGCAGCGGAGTGATCTCGAACGGCTCGTCCATCGCCGAGGCCGGCATCGCGCCGGACATCTTGGGCGGAGGGCGGCGACGGCCCTTGTCGGTCTCCTGGAAGCGCGGCGGCGGCGGAAGGGGTTCGGCCGGCGCGACGGTGCGCGGCGGAGTCACGGGTTTGGGCGCGACCTGGGGCTCCAAGTCCGCGATGATCACGTCGACCTTGCGGTCGCCCGAGAGCGCCCGGTACAGCTTGTACTTCTTGAGCGACTCGAGCTTGTCGCCTCGGCCCAGATGGATGTCGGCCAGAGACTTCGCGGCGACGAGGTTGCCCGGGTCGGCCGCCAGGACCTTGGTCAAGGTCGCGATCGCGTCGGTGATCTGGTTCGCTTCGAGGTAGACGCGGCCCAGGGCGACCTGCGCAGCGACGTAGCCCGGATGGGCCAGCAGACCCTTCTGCAGCGCCGAGAGCGCGTCCTTGACGCGCCCGACCTTGCGGTACTCCTCCGCCAGAGACACGAAGAGGCGCGAGCCTGGGTCCATATCCAGCCTGCGCTCGAGATCCCGAATGCGGGCTTCGACAGTCGGCTCAGCCACGGTGAAATCAAAAGCGCCGCCCCCCGAAGGGGGCGGCGGTCGTTTCTCCGATTAGGGGGTCGGCGCCACGCACCCCAAAACGTAGGTCCAAGCCTGTGTCGCCGTCGCACTGCACCCCGTATCCCGGTTTGTGACGGTCACATCCACGGTCTCGACGTTTTGGAGCGTGCCGCCGGGGTTGCCGGCAGTGCAGGCCGGGGGAGTCGTGACGGTGCCCGGCGGGACCTTGACGCTGAGCTGTCCGGGCCCTACGACCGTCACGCTCGGCGACGTGTGGGTCCCGAACTTCACCTCGACCGACCCCGAGAAGTTGGCACCGCTGATGGTCACCGTGTCGCCGGCGAAACCCTTTGGCTGGCCGTTGAGCGCCGGATCGGGGTTCGTGTTCGCGATGTTTGTGATCACCGGCTTGGTTTGCGACACGAGATAGATGAAGGACAGACCCGACGCGGTGTCTCCCGTGTCGATGTTCGTCACGGAGACGACGCCGGAGATGTCGGCGCACCCCGTAACCAGAGGGTTAGTCGGGACGACGATGATCTCGGTCGCCGAAACGGACTGGATCGTCGCCGGGATGCCCGCGAGGGTGACGGCGACCGGAGCCTGGAAGCCCTGGCCGTAGATCGTGACCGGAGAGAGGGTCCCGTCGACACGTTGCTGGTTGTTGGAGATCGCCGTCAGCTGGACGGCGGGGGTGTATCGGAAATCGACCGGGTTGGAGACCACACCGGACGCGATGTTCTTGACCGTGACCGGCACGGTCTTGTTGAGATTCGGGGCTCCCGCACCGAACGCCGGCGGGGAGAGCACGACGATCTGATTGAAGGAAACCGAGACGACCGTCGCTTCGACGGTCCCGAAGAACACCTGGACGCCGGAGCTCGAGAAGCCCGAGCCCACGATCGTCACGCGGGTATTGCCCTCGTTGGTGCCGGAGGACGGGAGGATCGACGCGATCGTCGGCGTGCCCGAGTCCGCGGTTCCGAACGCAAAGCAGCTCGGCAACGAGAGAACCACCGGCTGCGGCAGGTTCGTGCCGAAGGACAGGGTGATCGCGGCCAGGAGCTGCGGCGCGGAGAACTCGGGGAACCCCGGCGTCAGGATTACGACCTGGCTGGCCGAGACGGACTGGACGATTCCGTCCTTCGTCGCGCCGTTGACGGTGAACTGGGCGCGCGTCGTGGCCGGCGTGCCGAAGAAGCGGCCGCCGTTCAGAGTCAGAACCGTGCCGCCCTCCTTCCCGCCGAAGCTCGGGCTGCAGTTGGAGACGAACGGCAGCGTGCCCGCAGACGCCTGGAAGACGACGGTCAGGTTCGCCGATCCGGTGTTGGTCCCCACGGTGGCGCTCGCCCGCACCCTCGCAGTGCCGGCGCCCGGGCCGCAGAGGGCCGTGACGGCCGTCCCGCTCTGCGTCACCACCGAGACCAGAGGAAGGCCGCTCTGTGAGAAGGTTCCGAAGTCCGAGGAGAAGGAGACTCCGGTCCCTTCGGGCACCGGACTCCCGTTCAGCGTCACGATCGCTTCGATCAGCGTGCAGGTGCCCGCCTTCGGATTGGCGTCGTTGGTGAAGAGCTGGATCTGCAGGGCGCTCGTCCCGCCCCCGGGTCCGGGCCTCGGGGCCGACGGCGCGTCCGCCGCGCAGGCATGGAGCCCGACGACGGCCGCGGCCAGAGTCAGTGCGATGGCTATCCGGCGCATGGATCCCCCTTACCTGGCCGCTTGCGCGGCGCCCGCAGCCGCCACGAAGCGGAAGAGAAGAATTCCGCTCGCGGTCTGGCTCTGCACCCGGTGTCCCGACACGGTGCTGCCGAAGAACGTGAGGTCGAAAGCGGTGTCGATCTCGTTGCGTCCCGTCTCCCGGTCGATGCCGCCGTTGAAGGGCAGCAGCTGGTCGAAGGGCGACTGCTGGATGGCCGCGGCGGCGAGGACCGGGAAGTTGTTGAGCGTGGCGGTGCCGCCGGAGGGAACGAGCACGCCGGCGCCGAACGTCTGGAGGGGCGGCACGAGGGTGCCCCCGTCGGTACGCCGAAACGACACCGTGTAGCTGTTGATCTGCGTGTCGGCGAAGCCCTGCGGGTCCGTGGCAGTCGGATTCTTCAGGTGGGATTGGAGCGCGATCGACTGGATCTGGACCGGCACCGCGGCGCCCACGTTGATGAACCCGGGCTGCAGAGTCATGCTGACCGTGATGAACACCGGCGCTTCGCTTTGGCCTTCCTTGTTGGTGCAGCCGCCCGCGAACGCCAGCGCGCCCGCGAGAACGATCCCGAGCTGAATTTTCGTCTTCATGTCGCCGTCTCCCTTACGACCTGAGAATCCGGGGCGTGATGAATATGAGCAGCTCATCGTGCTTTTCGGTCCGGGTCTTGTTGCGGAAGAGATTGCCCAGGACCGGGATCTTCCAGAGGCCCGGGATCATGTTGTTCTGATCCTGGTCGTTGATCTGGAAGATGCCGCCGATGACCGTAGTCCCGCCGTCCTTGACGAGCACCTGGCCGCGGTACTCGCGGATCGTCAGCGGCACGTTCTGGCCGAGCGAGAGGTTGAGGGCGACCGCAGGCTCGCGCTTGGTCACGTTGACCGTCAGCAGGATCGTCCCCTCCGCCGTGATCTGCGGCGTGACGTCGAGCTTGAGTGTCGCGTCGACGTAGATGACGGTCGTGGTGTTGTTGACCGTCGTCTGCACGGGGATCTGGACGCCCGATTGAATCAGGGCGGCCGTGTTGGTCAGCGAGGTGACCTTGGGCGACGAGATGATCTTCAGCAGGCCCTGGTTCTCGGCCGCGGTCAGGGCCACGTCGAGGTTGAACGTGTTGAGGATGTTGCCGAGCACGAGCGAGGCGACCGTCGGTCCGTTGCCGAGGCCGACGTTCAGGCCGGCGTCCACCGAGTTGGGGAAGATGAGGTTCGTCGTGTTGCCGTGCTCGACGTCGGCCTTGCCGCGTACGGACCAGTTGATGCCGAGGCTACGGCCGAGGCTCTTGGTCGTCTCCACGATCCGCGACTCGATGACGACCTGCGGCGTGGCGGTGTCCAGGTTGTCGATCAGCTGGAGGACGGCCGGCAGGTACGTCGGGATCTCGCGGATGATCAGCGTGTTCGTGCGGGTGTCGACGACGATCGACCCGCGCTTGGACATCACGCTCTGGAGCGTGGGGACGATCTCGCCGGCCTTGGCGTAGGAGAGCTTCTTGATGACGGTGCGCGTGGGCTCGGCGGCCTGCCGCGCTTCCGCCAGCCGCGCCCGATCCCCTTCCTCGGCCTGGAGCTTCGCGGTCGTGGCGATGCGCATGATGTTGTTCTCGAGCACGTAGCCGAGGCTGTTCTGCTTGAGGATCAGATCGAGCGCCTGGTCCCACGGCACGTCCTCGAGCTGCACGGTGACGGTCCCGCGCACTTCGGGATCGATGACGATGTTCAGGCCGGTCAACTGGGAGATCGTGCGGAACACGTCCTTGATGTCGGCGTCTTTCAAGTCGAGCGAGATGGGCTCCCCCGTGAACTGCGTCGGCGCCTCCGAGATGGTGCGCGAGCGGTAGGACGAGCCTCCGCCGGAGGGCTGGGTCGTCTGGTCCTGATCGAGCTGCGCGGCGGCCGCCTCGAAAAG
>JBASRI010000586.1:0-7889 GCA_049273755.1 Thermoanaerobaculia bacterium | reverse complement strand
GTTGAAGGGTTGCTTCGAGTACCCGCACACGACTGTTCTCTAACTTGACCCGAATGGTCTTGGCGTTCACCACGGCCGGATCCTGAGCCGGGGCGTCTACGGAGCCAGCGAGCAGTAACCCGACCGTGGCAGCTCCCAACAGCAGCAACCTTTTGCGCGTCATCGTATCGACTCCTCCTTTCCTTCAGCCATGATTAGGGGGGGGAAGACTAGTGTTTTGTCGGCGCCTAACGGGCGTCCGCTGCGCGCGCGTGTCAGGCGGCGTGAGACTTGACGACCGCATCGGTCAGCTCAGAGCCGCCCTTGCCGAGAACACTCAAGCCTTTACACCCTCAACAACCGAGAGATGAGTTTCGGTGGAAACGACGCGCCGAAGCCTGAACCCGGATCGCTTCAGCAGCTCCCGGAACTCCGCCTGGGTGCGCTCTCGGCCGCGTGGCGTGAGCACCAGCATCTCGAGATCCAGGAGTTTGCCGAAGTGCGCTCTGTTGCCGGGCGGGATGACGGCGTCGGCGATGAGCACTTTCCCGCCGGGCTGCATCGCGCGGTGGCAGTTTCGGAGGATCTGAGTTGCCCGCTCGTCATCCCAGTCGTGGATGATGTGCTTCATCACGTAGGCATCGCCCCCCTCTGGAACGGACGCAAAGAAGTCGCCGCTGACGATTTGGCAACGGTCGGCCACGCCTCCTCTCTGGAGCAGCGCGGTGGCCCCGGCGGTCACGTGCGAAAGGTCGAAGAGGATGCCGCGCATCCTTCTGTTCGCCTTAAGAATGGTCACGATCGTGTGGCCGTGTCCGCCGGCAACGTCCACCAGAGTGTTGACCCCGGAAAAATCGTATGCGGCGACCACAGCTTTCGACTCCAAGGTGCTCATCGAGGTCATCGCCGCGTCGAACACGGCTGCAGATTCCGGCATCTTCGCGAAATACTCGAAAATGGGCATGGCAAAGACATGGTCAAAAGCCGGTTCACCCGTTTGGACGCTGTGCCGAAGCTCTCCCCACGGGCGCCACGTGCTCTCGTGCCCTGCGAAGCGCGCATAGCCGCCAAGCGCTTGGGGCGAGTCTGTGCGAAGTAGCCTGCCTAGCGGAGTGAGCCGGAATCTCCGGTTTCCGGTCTCGGCGAAGAGCCCAACGCTCCCCAGGGCGCGAAGCAGCCGATAGACACCGTCTTCCGAAGCGTTCGCCGTTCGCGCAATGTCGGCGGCCGTCCTGGGCCCGTTCTTCAAGAGGTCTGCAATGCCGAGCTCGGCGGCGACCGCAATCGCCTGACTCAGCCATTTGCCGGCAGTCAGGTTCAACAAGGTCATCGGATCGGAAGCCTTCTTCGCTGGTGCCAGTCTCGGTTTCGCCATATTCTTCCGCGGTTCAAGCGGTGACGCCGCTCACGGCTCAGCGGTTCGGTACTCCCACCGAGTCCAACCCATACCCCCCCGCAGCGACGCTATCACTGGCAACACTCGCGGCTGATCACGCGGTTCGCCGGGCGCGCCGCCTAACGGGTGGCGGGTCAGCGGCGAGCGAAGAGCCGGGCGAGTTCGCCTAGCTGCGCGGACTAGGTCAAAGGCGAATGCCACGCCGTTTCACGACGCATCGCCTTGATCCAGTCGGAATTCAAACATGACCTGGTCGTTCCGTGCCGCGATGCCACCGCTTGAGGCGTAGAGCCGCATCGCCGAAACATTCAGACGATCTGTAAGCACCCAAGCTGTCCCGCAACCGCACTCTCTGCCTACCTCGAACAGCTTACGCAGCAACCTCTTTCCCAGACCTCGTTTCTGGTGAGTCGGCGCGACTCCCACTTCGTTTATCCAAAGCTCCGGTGGCTTGTCCGGATGAACGTAGTGAACTGCGGACGCAAACCCCACTACCAATTCTCCTTCTGTCGCGACCGCGAGGTGGTGACGTGGGTCAGCGAGGAATTCGGCGCTCCACCGCTTGTTGATCTGGTTGTCAAACACTTCTGGTGCCACGTTTGCCAGAGCACCCTGATCACCGCTGCCCAATATCCTGATCTCAACTGCCATGACATGTGACTCTAGCCGTGGCACCTAACGAGCGGCGGGTCAGCGGCGAGCGACGGCGCGAAGCGGAAGAGCGAGTCCGCTGCACAGCGATCTTCTTCTCCTACCGTCCGTAGAGTTGGAGTCCGAAGGTTCTGACGAGGAAGACGGCCATCTGGCCGCGGGTGTTCGGGTTGGATGGGCAGTAGTTGCCGCCCCCGCACCCGCCGGTGATGTTCTCGTGGAAGAGCTGCTCGATCCAGTCGGCGAACGGCGACGGACACGGGACGTCGGGGAAGATGCCGGTGCACGCCGGCGGCGTGTAGGAGGATCCGTGCTCAGACTTGAGCAGGAATACAGCCATCTGTGCCCGAGTCACGGGTTTGTTCGGGCAATAGTTGCCACCGCCGCATCCGCCGGTGATCTGAAAGCCGGCCAGCTGCTCGATCCAGGGGGCGAACGGGTTGCTCGCCGGGACATCGGCGAACACGGTGCCGGTTGCCGGTGGCGGTATCTCGGTCGCGCCTAGATTCGACTTCATCAGGAAAACCGCCATCTGTGCTCGCGTGACCGAGTTGGTCGGGCAATAGTTGCCGCCGGCACAGCCGCCGGTGATCCCGTTGTGAAAGAGATTCTCGATGAAGCCGTAGAATTGGTTCGACGTCGGCACGTCCGGGAAGCTGTCGCCCACGTGCAGCTTCCAGGTCCTCGCGATGGAGCTGACGCTCAGGCTTTCGGTGAAGGTCGCGTCCCAATGCTGCACGGGACGTGTACCGGATACCGTCATCAGGTAACAATTGCCGGTCGCGCTATTGCAGTCCTGGGTCGCGCCGGGGCCCGCGGTTCCGTAGTCCGCGGAGCTGTCGTTGATGGTGTAGATCGGGCCTGCGGGGCCGGTGAGATTGGATGCGGTTCCGGTAAACGTCTGCGAGGTCGTCAGGGTATTCGTCCACGAGGGAGCGACCTGGACGGTCTCGCCCGGCTCCAGCACACCGTTGGCGTTGGAGCTGCTACCCGCAACAGCGCGGGCGTCCACGGCCATGGGCTTCGGCAAAAGCGGACCTTTCGTCATTCGCCCGATCTGGTCGGCAATATTTTCGGTGAACCAGACGTATAGACCGCGGGGCACGATACCGAACGGGCCGCTACCGGCCGTGGGCACGGGGACCTCCGTGACCACGCCGGCCGTCGTAATCCGACCGATCTTGTTGCCATTGCCCTCGGTGAACCAGAGGTTGTCCGGGCCGGAGGTGATAGCGAAGGGGAAGCTATTCGCCGTGGGAACGGGGAACTCCGTGATCACGCCGGCCGTCGTAATCCGACCGATGTTGTTGCCATTGCTTTCGGTAAACCAGAGATTACCGTCCGGGCCGGCCGCGACAACGAGGGGCTTGCTACTCGCCGTCGGAATAGGGAACTCCGTGATCACGCCGACCGTCGTGATCCGACCGATGTTGTTGCCATGTTGTTCGGCGAACCAGAGGTTGCCGTCGAGGCCGGCCGTGATCCCGGCAGGCTTGCTGCCTACCGTGGGAACCGGGAATTCACTGACCACGCCGGTGGTCGTAATCCGACCGATCTTGTTGCCCTGTTGTTCCGTGAACCAGAGGCTGCCGTCGGGGCCGGCGGCGATTCCAGCAGGTAGGCTGCTTGCAGTAGTAACGGGGAATTCCGTAAACACACCGGCCGTCGTGATCCGCCCGATCTTGTTGCCTTGTTGTTCGGTAAACCAGAGATTGCCGTCCGCGCCCGCGGCAATATCAATCGGCGAGCTGCCTACCGTGGGAATCGGGAACTCCGTGATGACCGCACCGGACGCGAAACGAGCGATGTTATTGCCTTGCTGTTCGGCGAACCAGAGGTTGCCGTCGTAGCCGACTGTGATCCCGGCAGGCCCGCTGCCGGCCGTGGGTACGGGGAACTCCGCGATGACCTGACCTAGGGCGACGCCAGTGAGGCTCACTCCGACAAGAGCCAAGATCAACATAACTGCGCGTCCGCCGCGCCGCGAACGCTTACCGCCATAGAGATTCCACGGTACCAGCTGCCCGTATCTCATCGGCGTACCTCCTCGGGCGGAGAATCGCCTCTTGGGAATGGATCCACCACCCGTGTCTTCTGTTGTTCGCTCGGGATCGGTTCGGTTGGCAGCCAACGTGGACGGTTGTCCGCCGGATCGGTCGGGGGCGAGCTAGTCGAAACCTAATGCAAGACTTCTGGACGTGTCAATGGCGGTGAAACGGGGCTCCAAGAGAGAGTTGACCGAGAAAGGCCCTGCTCTCTGCGACTCTCTCTGCGAACTTCCCATCTCTCTGCGAACTTCCCACCGGGTGCGACGGACCTCTATGTGCAGCCGAGCCTCGAGGATTGCGTCGCGGCGGCCAATCGCGCTGCGCTCATGATCGATGGAGAGACCGCGGAGAACGTCGTGCCGCTGTGGCGGTCCGATCCGAAAACGGCAAAAAAAGGCAGTTGGAGCTTAGGTCGATGCGAGAGCGACGCAAGTGGTTGGTGCGAAAGGAGGGACTCGAACCCTCACGGTGTTACCCACAGGTTCCTGAAACCTGCGCGTCTACCAGTTCCGCCACTTTCGCGCGGACGGAGAAGATAACGCGCAACTGATTCAGGAATCAAGTGTTCGCCGTGAGCCCTCGAGACCGTTCTCTCGCCTGACGCCGCAGAAATCACGCCGAGACCCGTCCGTTTGCCATTTTTCCTGCCATTTCCGATCCGATCCCGTTGGCTCCGCGAAAGATGGCGACGTTCTCCTGCTCTTCGCCGTCGATGAGAAGCGCCGCGCGGTTCAGCGCCGCGAGCGCATCCTCGAACGAAGGCTTGATGTACAGGTCGGTGACGTCGGCATCAGAGTGCCCGAGAACCATGCCGGCGACGGCCTTGGAAGCCACCGCCTCAAGGGCCGTCGCGCACGTCTTCCGGAGGCTGTGGAAGGTCGGAAAACGCTCCCCCGCCTTCGGCTTCGGGCAGACTGCTTTAACCGCCTTGGAGAGGCTTCCGCTGATGCTGCGCAGCCTCTCCCCTTCCGGTCCGAGAAACACCGGATCAGCGGGAGCAGGGTGCGCTGGCCGAATCCGTGCGAGCAACTCGAGGGCGAGGTCGGACAGCGGTACTTCCCGAGCCTTGAAGTTCTTGGCCACGTCGGCCGAGACGCTGAAAGACTTCCCATCGAGATCGACCTGCCCCCGTGTTCGGGCCGAAGGGACACGAAGGCCCCATGTCGTTCGAGAGCTCGCCGTACACCTGCACGAGGTCCTCGGAGATATACCGGCCGGGGGGCGCGGTCTCGTCCGGAAACTGCGCGAGCCAGGCCGCCTGCAACGCGCCGCGCCCGGGCCGTCCACCCGCGCGATCGCCGAGCGCCCGCTCCGGCAGGGGAGCCACTACACAACCGGCCCTCACCGCCTCCGACAGCGTCTCGAACCGGCGGGGGCCCGAAGGTTGAGGCACTAGCCGCGCTCGAGCGTAGCCACGTCTACCGCGTGCCCGACATCAGCTTCCACACTTTGCGATCAAGCACCCACACTTGCTCGATCGCATACGTCGGCAGGCGGAGCTGCCCGCAGCCCTCCGTGACGCACCGGAAGCCGGGGTTGGTGACTACACCGGACGAGATGGCGCCGAAGGCGACGTAACTGGTCCTGCACGTACATCCCAGCCTCAAAAGGTCGAAGCTCTGTCCCGTTGAAAGGCTCTTCGCACGCCTCTCGACTTCGTCGAGTACCGCGTTGGGAAATCCGTACGCCTTCGCTCGGTCACCGACGCCGCCCGGCCTGACTTCCCCGGCGCCGCCTTCGAAACGAAAGGTCGCCAGGTTCGAGCCCTCCGCTGGAGCCTCGCAGGTGATCCGGATCTTGGTCAAAGCCGGCCGATCTTACGCCCGCGACCTGTTCCGCCGACTTCCGCCGGGTTCCGCCCGCATTCCGCCGGCGGAAGTGCGCGCCCGACTCGGTCCAGGTTCCGCCGGGTTCCGCCCGCCCTATGTAGGGGCGGAATCCCGGGCGGAACTCATGGGCGGAACCCTCGGGGGATTGTCGAGGCGGGTCAGGCGGGGGCGGAAGGCGGAATGCACACGAAGCCCGAAGCCAGCGGTTGGGAGGCTCAAACCTTGGCCCATCAACCTACGGGCCTCCCTGGCTCAGTACTTGATTCCTAGTCCCCGTTCGCTTGACATTCGTGCCAAATACTTGGCCCCGCGGGAAAGCCACGGGCTCCGTCCGGCAGACAGCCGCGAGGTGTTTCTTGAATTGCTACGGGCCTCGATGGCACACCTCGTCGGCAGGATGAGGACAATGGCTACCGGAGCAATGACGTGACGCTCGCCGCTGGCACCCGTCTCGGCCCCTACGAGATCCTGTCGCCGCTTGGCGCGGGCGGGATGGGAGAGGTGTACAAAGCACGGGACCGGGACACGCGGCTGGAAAGAACGACCTCGTAATCCCCTGGGACCAGCGCCTTACGGGCCGTAGAGCTTCAGGAAGAAGGTCTTCGCGAGAAAGACGGCCATCTGGCCGCGAGTGTTGGGATTCAGCGGACAGTAGTTGCCTCCGCCGCAGCCTCCGGTGACGTTCTCGTGGAAGAGCTGCTCGATCCAGTCGCCAAAGGTGCTCGGGCAGGCCACGTCGGGGAAGACGCCTGTGCATACCGGAGGCACGTAGGACGAGCCGTGCTCGGCCTTGAGCAGGAAGGCCGCCATCTGGTCCCGCCGGACGGGGTTCTTCGGGCAGTAGTTGCCTCCTCCGCATCCGCTGGTGATCCCCTCGTGGAAGAGCTCCTCAATCCAGTCGGCGAACTGGGAGGGGCAAGGGACGTCCGGGAAGACGCCGGTGCAGGCCGGCGGGACGAATGCCGAGCCGTGCTTGGCTCTCAGTAAGAAGACGGCCATCTGTCCCCGGGTGACGGAGCTGTCGGGGCAGTAGCTGGCCTCACCGCATCCGCTCGTGATGCCGTGGTGGAAGATGTCCTCGATGAACGGATAGAACGGATTCGTCGTCGGCGTGTCCGCGAAGCTGCCGCCGATGTGCAAGACCCAGGTCTTCGCAGTCCCGTTCGAGAGGGTTTCCTGGAGCGCGGCGTCCCAATGCGCCGCGGGGCGCGTCGCGGGATTATCCACCGACACGGAGTAGCAGTCGGGGGTGAACGAGCAGCCGCCCAGAAAGCCCGGATCGATGGTCCCGTAGTCTGCGGCGGGGTCCGGGATCGTGTAGGTCGCTCCCGGCGGCCCGGTCAAGCTCGTCGCCGTCCCGGTCAGGACGAGCGCGCCTCCGGCGTTGTTGTAGTAATAAGGATCGATGTCGACGGTCTCACCTGGCTCCCAGACCTGATTGCCGGCCGTGTCCACGTCGAGGCGTTCGGGCTGCGGAATCACCTCGAACCGCCCGATCTTGTTACCGTTATATTCGGTGAACCAGAGGTTGCCGTCCGGGCCGGCCGCGATACCATCAGGGCCACTGCTGGCCGTGGGGATGGAGAACTCCGTGATGACGCCGGCCGTGGTGATCCGCCCGATCTGGTTGACACCTTCGGTGAACCAGAGGTTGCCGTCCGGGCCGGCCGCGATACCCTGAGATTGGCTGTTGGCCGTGGGGATGGAGAACTCCGTGATGACGCCGGATGTGGTGATCCGGCCGATCCGGTTGCTATCATATTCGTTGAACCAGAGGTTGCCGTCCAGGCCGGCCGCGATACCCAAAGGGCCGACAGCCGTGGGGATGGAGAACTCCGTGATGGCACCGGACGTGTTGATCCGGCCGATCTGGGGAACCCCGGGGGGCTGGATGCCATACACTTCGGTGAACCAGAGGTTGCCGTCCGGGCCGGCCGCGATTCCATAGGGGCCACTGCTGGCCGTGGGGATGGAGAACTCCGTGAT
>JBASRI010000564.1:0-11162 GCA_049273755.1 Thermoanaerobaculia bacterium | reverse complement strand
GCCGCCAGGAGCGCGGCCCCGGCTCCGGTCGAGGCGCCGAAGTACCCGATCGGCAGCCCCTGCGTGCGTGGATCCTTCGCCATGGCTTCGGTCACGCCGACGAGCCGGGCGGCGAGGAACGGTATGTCGAATCGCAGTTCCGCCGTCCTCTCGTCCTCCGCCTCTTCTTCCTTGGTCAGCAGGTCGAGCAGCAGCGTACCTAAGCCCGCGTTCTGCAGCGCCGAGGCCACGTACCGGTTACGCGGGCTGTGGCGGCCGCTTCCGCTCCCGTGCGCGAAGATCACCAGGCCGGATGGTTTCTCGGGAATGCTCAGGTCGCCGTCGAGGACCGCACCCCCGACCGGGATCCGCACCGCCTCTTGGACGGTCCGCCGGCTCATCTCTTCGTCTGCTCCGGCAGCAACCCGTCCACTGTCTCCGTAGGCACCGCCGAGCGGAACGTGACGACCGTGATGTCGCCTTCGCCGGACTCGATCTCGATGGCGGCCTCCGCACCGTTCTCTTCCTCCTCGACGCGCACGTGCGCGGGCTTGAGGATGAAGTGCTCGACGATCTTGTCCTTGGCCATGACCGCGATCGAGATGTCCTTGGTCTTCTTGTCCGCCGAGATGCCTTCGAGGGGCAGGCCCTCCGCTTCGAACTGGGCGCCGATGTCGCCCCTCAACACCTCCACGTCCACGAGCCACCCCTGGTGGCGGCGGGAAAAGCCGTTGAAGAAATCGATCCAGGACTCGTGCGGGATCTCTCGGGTTTCCACCATCGGATACCTCCTCGCTCGGGCTAAACGCCCCAGGGATACGTTTCCGGAAGCTCGCCGGCCGGGACCGGAGCCAACCGCTCCAGCGGCTCGACCGCGCGTAGTACTCCAACGTCGGTCATGTATGGGCTCCTTCCGACGTCGCGGGCTGGGCAACGGACCCTGGAAGGGCTCGCGCCCGCCCGCGCTCGAGGAGCGCCTTTACTTCGCCGTCGGTCGTCTGCTCGAAGTCGCCGTACCACCGCCCCACGGCTTGAAACGGTTCGGGCGTCAGTGCGCAGACGACTTCGTCCGCGAGGGAACGGAGGGCCTCGCAGGCTTCCGGGGGTGCCACGGGCACTGCGACCACGACCCGAGCGGGCCGGGCCTGCTTCAACGCCATCACCGCCGCCTGCATCGAGGCGCCCGTGGCCAGCCCGTCGTCCACGAGGATGACCGTCTTGCCGGCCACCTCGAGAGGCGGCAGCCCCGCCCGGTACTCGCGCTCCCGCCGCTCGAGCTCAGCCTTTTCGCGCGCCATGAGCTTCGCCAACTCCTGCTCCGGAATCGAGTAGGCCTTGATCAACGGCAGGTTGAGGACTCGCAGCCCTCCGCTCGCAAGCGCCCCGATGGCGAACTCCTCGTGCCCTGGAAGTCCCAGCTTTCGCACCAGAAACACGTCCAGAGGGACGTTTAGGGCCGTCGCGACCTCAAAGGCGACCGGCACCCCTCCCCGCGGCAACCCGAGAACCACGACGTCTGGCCGGTTGGCGTACTGCCGGAGCTCGCGCGCCAGCAGGAGGCCCGCCTCCCGGCGGTCCCGAAGCATAGGCATTCGCCTCCTGAGAAAATCGCCGCAAGATTCGGGCCAGCCCCCGTTGGTTGTGCCACGATAAGCCTTACCGTGCTGACGCGGTACCGGCGCACGCTTCTGGCGGCCCCGATGCTTGGGCTGGGCGACAGGTCGTGCCGTGACTGACGAGTCCTCCGCGCCCTTGACACCAAGCGGCTTGATGGCCGCATCGACTGCGATTCTTGTCGGCAGCGGTTACCAGCAGATCGCTGGACGGTTCTCCAACTGGGATGGTCCGACGTCGCGTCTTTTTGAGGACCCTTGCAATATCGTCGGGGTCGGCGTCTTCGATACTTGCGATGACTTGTTGCGCGGTTGGACAACCCTGCAGGAGTCGCTGGTCGGCGTGATCTCGCGAGAGGTCGGCGAAGGGGAGGCGAAAGCTTCGGACGGCTACCTGGTTCTCCTTACCCCGGCACTTGCTGCTTCGCACGAGGAGCAGGTGGAAACTGTTCGATACGACACCACCCGACTCCGCAAGCTCGTCGCAACGGGGCAGGATCTCAGATCGGTGGTGGATGTGGAGCGATACCTCCGAGGTCTCCTGCCGCTCAGGCAAGAGCACGCGGAGCTGAGCGCCGAGTCGGCGCTCGACATGCTTCCGGCCCTTCTGTGCAAGGAAGGGATTCCCGCCGATACGACGGGCGAGCTCGTGCGGGCATTTCGTGCACAGGCGCCTCTTCTCGAGCGCCTCCATGAATTGGAGCCGCAAGAGTGAGATTGCTATCCCTTGACGTGAGCGGCTTTCGCGGCTTCGCGACTCGTCAGCAGATTGACCTCGACGCGGATGCGATTGTCGTGGTCGGGTCGAACGGTCATGGCAAGACGTCCCTGTTCGACGCCATTCTCTGGGCACTCAGCGGCCGGATCCCCCGCCTCGGCGCAACCGAGAAGGTTTTCATCTCGCTGTACTCGGCAAGCGGCGAAGCGAGGGTTGAGTTGTCCCTACGGTTGCCGGGTGAAGGTGGCCAAATCGCCATAACGCGGAGTTGCGATGGCGAACAGAGCAAAGTCTCTCTGGTGACCCCTGACGGGCAGTATCAAGGGGCGTCGGCCGAGGCCCGAATTGTCGAACTCGTATGGCCGGATGCCGCGGCATCGACCGATGCAAGTGATGCCCTTGCAAGCGTCCTGACTCGAAGTGTTTATCTTCAGCAAGACTTGGTTCGGCATTTTGTCGAAGCAGCCTCGGATCAAGAGCGATTTGCCGCGGTCAGCGCGCTACTGGGTGCGGGTCGGGTCATTGATCTTCAGGCAGACCTCGAGCGGGCAAAAAAGGCGTGGACAACCGCGACCAATACGCGTCTGGCCGAGCTGGAAGCCTCGAGAGAGAGACTCGAAAATCTTGACCGACGAGTCGCCGAGATCTCTGGCGGCTCTAGTCAGGCCGAGGCCATCCCCGTCGAAGCGTGGACGGGTTGGTGGAAGGAACTCGATGCTGTTGGTGTACCGACGATCGAAGTCGAGCCCGCATCACGGGAGGCAGCGGCAGCGATACACAAAGCGATCATATGGCTCGAAGTCCTTCGGCGTTCCGCATCGCGACGCGCGGAGGCCCTCGAGGTCATCCGGCAGGACGTCGAGAGCTTGTTGCGGCAACATGCTCCCGATACGGAGCCCATTCGCGCACGGTTTGCAGAGTCGGTGAAACGCCTGGAGGCTCTCAAGATCGAGGTCCGTGAAGAGCAATCACACCAGGCGGATCGGGTGCAAAAAGCCGAACAATTGAAGGCGATGGCGGATCTGGCGATCCAAAACCTCGGCGCCAAATGTCCGGTCTGCAATCAGACGTACGACCGTTGGGCGACTCGGCGGCGTTTACAAAAGGTAGCGCAGCATCCCATGGACTTCGGCGAGGTCCAACCAGGGACCGACTCGCGTCTGACGCTGCTCACGAATCAACTGGCCGATCAGGAGAAGGCGGTCAGTTCGATGCAGGCGCTTCTGACAGGCATCGATGCGACCGAGCAGCAGGTTGTACGGCAGGCAATAGAGGCAAGGTTGCACGACCTCGGCGTGGAAGCCTCCGAGGATGATGCCGCTACTGCGGTCGCTCGACGGCTCTCTGATGGGCAAGCGCTTCTCCTAAAGATTGGTGAGTTGCAGCGGACTGGCGAGTCCTTCGCCGCCCGGCTCGTTCAGGGTTCGGCGGCAGGACTGGATGAGCTTCGGCGGGACGTGGAGATCCTGCGAAAGGAGGTTGTTCAGCGGGAGCGGGAGGTCACGGGGCGAAACCGGGCGGGAGAACGAGCTCAGGCTGTCATCGAAGGCCTTCCGAAAGCGACTTCAGCCGTCGTTGAACAGCGGCTCACTGAGATCGCACCACTCCTCCAGAGCATCTACTCACGTGTCGATCCCCAGCCGGCCTCGCGAGCCGTCGCGTTCCTATCGAGAGTCGTACGAGGACAGGGTCGGCCATCCGCGGGCGTCAGGGGTCCGGTTGGGGGAGAGGAGCCGGAAACGCCACACGTGGTGCTTTCGAGCGGGCAGCGGAACGCACTTGCCGTCTGCGTGTTCCTTGCCTCGAACATCGGGTGCAAGCCCCCCCTTTCGGTCGCGCTCCTGGACGATCCACTGCAGAGCCTCGACGAGGTGAATCTTCTCGGGCTGGTTGACCTGGTTCGACGAGCGAAAGCCGTCCGGCAAATCTGCATTTCCACACGCGACGAGCGTTTGGGCGCGTTGCTCGCCAGGAAGCTCAGACCAAGCGGGCCGACCGGCCGAACCGTTTTGATCGAGCTTGGCAGTTGGAGTCGGAATGGCCCGGTGCTCCGGCAGACGAGCAGTCAAAGCGATCCAGTGCGTCTGCGTCTTGTGGGCTCAGGCAGAGGGTGAACGGAGACCTGGTCGCCATCAGCGAGAATCCCCAGTAGACGATAGGGCCAGTCTTAGCGACCGTTCGATTGGCCCGGGGGCCGAGGTCGCGAGGGCCTCGGCGATCCCTTCGGCGATCCCGGCGACGTCCGCGTCGAGCTGGACGCCGACGGAGACGTGGCCCGACCCATGGGGGAAGACGACCTGGTACTGCTTTCCGTACCGGATGATCACGTAGCGGACGCCGTCCAAGTCGATGTCGCCCCGACGCTTCGTCGCCTCGAGGACGACGGGGTTGACGATCAGCTCCTCCATCCGATCCGTCTCCTGCGGATTGAAGCTCGGCCATTCAGCGCGCTGCTCCATCTCGGTGATCATGCCGCCTTGGTTCACGGCGACGTATCGGATGTGGGGATCGAGCGGGAAGAGAAACGGGGCGATGCGAGCGGCCATGAGCGGGCCTCCTCCTCACCAAACACATCCATGGGGAGAAGGGTTGCGGGCCCGTTGAAGTCTCAGCGGGGCTGCTTAAGGGATGAACGCCGGACTCCGTCCGGCGTCGCCTACTGCCGTGGGTTTGCCAGTAGTGATCGGCTGTCTCGCTTCGCTCGGGATGACAGAACTACGCCTTCTTCGGCTTCATGTACTTCCACATCCGAGGCTTGCTCTGGCCGATCCACTCGACCGCGGTCGCGAGTCGCTTGTCGCGCGTGGCGTCGGTCCTGGCCTCGATGATCCATTCGGAGTAATCGCGTTGCTGGCTCGGGCTGAACGCCTTGAACTTGGCGAGAGCGGCGGGCTTCTTTTTCAGCGCCGCACTGAGCGCCTTCGGGACGGGGAGCGGCTTGCGGGCCTTGCGGGCCGTAGGCCCCAGCTTCTGCCCGGTCGCGTTCAGCCGCGCGGCCTCCTTGACGTAGCCGACCAAGACCTTGTCCTTCGGCAGGTCGGCCAGCGACGTGAGGCGGCCGAATTGGCCCATGGCGCCGTCGGGATTCGCGTTCGGGATCTTCAAGGCGCGGTTCCAGAAGCCGAAGGCGCAATGCGCCTTGAACGCGGCCATGCCGCAAAGCATGCCTTCGTACTCGAAACTGGGGGAGCCCCACTTGATCGTCTCCCGGACGTCGGGGCAGGCCTCGTGCACGAGCTAGCGCACGTGCCTCAGGATGGGTTTGGCGAAGTCCGCCGATTTCGCGATGTAGGCGTCGATGCGCGGGTCTTTCCTGCCCATGGTCAGTGCGCCTTGGGTTCGGTCACGCTGAACCAGTTGCCGGAGTTGTCCTTCATGAGCGCCTCGACGCCGTAGAAGCGCTCGGTCGGGGGCGAGAGGAACTCGACGCCCTTGGCCTTGAGCTCCTCGTAGGTCTGGCGGCAGTCCGCGGTGTGCATGGCGCCGCCGCTCATGTTGCCGTCCTCGAGGAGCTTTCGGAGCGTCTTGGAAACCTCGGGCTTGATCATGGGGCTGTCGACCTTCATCAGGATGATCTCGAGATCGGGCTGGGTCTTGGGTCCCACCGTGAGCCACCGGTAGCCGTTGTCCATCGTGGCGTCGGCGCGAACCTCGAACCCGAGCTTGTTGACGTAGAAGTCCTTGGCGGCGTCCTGGTCGAGGACGTAGATGCCGACGTGGGAGAGACGCTGAATCATCGAAGCCTCCTTTCGGATGCCGAGACTATCTATCCGGCGGAGGGCGCGCTTCTCGATTCTTGCGCTCCGAACAGGAACTGCTGGTAGCAGGCCGGGACGTAGAAGAGGGGCCAGCGCCGACGGAAGCCTCCGAAGAGCCGTCGGGCCTCGCGGCGGAACGCGGCGGGCGAAAGGCCGGTCAAAGTCGAGAAGCGGGTGGAGAAGGAGCCCAGGCTCTCGTAGCCGACGTCGAAGCAGATGTCGGTGACGCTGTCTTGGCCGGCGAGGAGCTGACGCTTGGCCTGGTCGATGCGCAGGCGCGTGACGAACTCGTGCGGCGTCTGGTCGAACGCCTGCGTGAAGAGGCGGTTGAAGTAGTAGGGGGAAAGACCCGCCTCGCGCGCCGCGTCCTCGAGCGACGTGCGCAAGCGGTACCGGCTGGCCAGGTAATCGCGCGCGCGGCACAGCCTCGCCAGGGTCGCCGGATCGAAGAGCCGGACGCTCCGAGGGATCGAGGGCTCACCGGGCCGGGGGCGCGGTCGCATCGTGGGGATTATTGCCCCGTGGAATCCGGATCGTCCACACCGACTGGGATCCGTCGTTGGTGAAGGACCCGAGGGGTCGCTGGGTTTCGAAGTCGAGGAACGACAGGTTCCCTCGCGGAAAGCCGCGGAGGGTCAGATTTCCCTGGGCATCGGTCGTCGAAGGCTGGCCGCAGTGACGCGCGGCGCGATCGAAGTCGGAAAGGGGGAGGGCGACACCGTCGATCGCCCACCACGTGTTGCTGTTCGCTATGGGTCGCCCCGCCTCGTCCTCCATGTGGACGGCGATCGGATTGAGCTCAGGGGCGAGCTGTACGTCCTCCCGGCGCTCGTTCGACTCCGCGGTGGCGGGCTCGAGAGAGACCGTGCGGAGCACCAGGGTCGAGCCGCACCGAAAGACACCCAGAAGGTGCGGGCCAGGGCCCGTGCTGCGGTACTCGAACTCCCCGGCGGGCGAGGTCAAGGTCGTTCGGGTGAAGAAGTAGCCCTCCGGGTTCGGGTCGATTCCGACCGTCGCCCCGGCCATGGGAGCGCCGGCCTCGTCCGTGATCGTGCCGACCAGGCGCAGGCCCTTCTCGAGGCGGACGTCGAGGTCGACGCCCTCGGGCGTCGGTACGACCGCCGGGAACTTCGCCGGCGAATAGCCTTCGCTCTTGACCTCGACGTCGATGGGCTTCGGGAGGAGGTTCGTGAGGGAGAAGCGCCCCTCGCCGTCCGTCTCGCTCCCGGAGTTGAAGCGAATGCCTTCCGGCGCATCACCCGCCCGAGGGGGAGGCGAGGAGAAGCTCACGGTTGCGCCGCGGACGGGCGCTCCCGTCTCGGCGTCGCGAACGACGCCTCGGATCTCCCCGGCGGGAAGCTGCACGTCGTGTTCGACCTCCGTCGCCTCGGGCTCGAGCGCCACCGTCTCGGCAAACGGCAGATCGTTTCCCGAGACCGTCGTCGTCAGGAAGACGTCGTTTCTGGCCGCCCAGAACCGCAGCGAGTAGTCGCCGAAGTCGTCGGAGGTCGCTGAGGGATCCTTGTCGGGCCGTCCTGTGACCCCGGCGCGCACCAGGGCGCCCGGCACGGCCACGTCGCCGCGCTTGACCCGCCCATGAAGGTGGATCGGGACGAAGGTCAAGCGAACGTCCGCCGTTTCCCCCGACTTCACGGTCGTGAAGTCACGGCGCTGGATTCCTCCCGAGGCGCTTTCGCCCACCACGGTGACAACGCCGGGCTCGAGGTCCGGAAACTCGAGAGCCGTTTCCGGTTTTGGAGCCAGCGTCTTCTTGCCGAGCTCGATTGCCGGCTGTCCGGGGTCGAGCGCCTCTCGCCGGAGCCGGACGACGAAGCTCTCGGTGGGAATCTCGGAAGGGAAAGCCAGGGTGACCCGTACCGCGCCGCTCTGAGAGATGTAGAAATCCCCGAGATCCGCCACCGCTCCCGGCCTGGGAGCGCTGACGAGGGTCTCGCGCCGGCCTCTTCCGGGCGCGATCACCTTCAGCTCCCAACCGCCCGTCGGCAGGCTCGCATAGTCGAGCGTCCGCCGGTCGGCGGCGATCGGCCGGCTGTCGAAGAAGCGCGCCTCGTCGCTGTTGGAGTCGGCGCCGACGCGCCGCAGATAGGCCGACCAGTGAGTTGGGGGCTTTCCATTGCGCGCGTCGAGGATGCGGCCCTTGAGGTGCGCGGCACGGGCGAGCTTCGACGGGCTGACGGCCGTCGACGCGCCCGTCACTCGCACATCGGCTGCGAACGCCGGCGCGTACCCGGGGACGAGGATCGAGAGATCCCACGGACCCGGGGCCAGTGCGAAACGGACCCTTCTGGACGCTTCGGCGGTCTCGAGCGGCGCCGTGAACGTCAGGCTCTTTTCCCACGACTCTGAGCCGTGGTCCTTGACGACGACCTCGACGTCGGAGCCGCGGTCGAGACACGCGAGGGTCCACGTGACGAGCGTGTCATCGGCCGGATAGTAGAAGGCGCGTTCGCCGACGGTGTAGAAGCGCATTCCGGGAGCGGCGAGGTTCGAATTCGCGGGGATCCGTGCCCGCCCCTCCGGGTCCAACGCCACCGGCTGGCCAGCAATGGTCAGCGTCTTGACAGGGGAGGCCCCCGGCGCCGGAGCGAGCTCGATCGTGGATCCCGGATCGACTGCGGCGGCGACGAGCAGCAATTGCACGAGCAGCATCGCGCGGACCCCCATCGAGGAACGAGTCGACCGAAGTCTCCGCCCGATTGCTCGGCTGCGTCAAGGCGGAGGCTGGGATAAGTTAGGGACCGTGAAACGCCTCCTGGACCTGACGGTCGAGGACCTCGTGGCGAGCCCCGTGTGGCGGTACGAAGGGGGAAGCGGCGCGGAAGCGCTGGTCGTGCCCTCGGAGCGCAAGGCGCTGTCGCATCTGGACGACGAGATCTTTCTCGCCCGGACGGAGTTCGAACTCTTCGACTCCACGCGGCACTTCGGCTTCTGCTTCCCGGCCGACGACTCCGGGATGGGGTATCTGCAGCCCGTCATCCTGACCCGAACGGGTCCCGTGAGCTTCTGGTTCGACGGGCCCGTGTCGCCGGACGTGATCGCCAGCCAGTGGAAAGCGCTCGGCAAAGAGGCCCGCGAGATCTTCCCGGTGGGATTCCGGTGCCTCATTCCCGTGGATGGCGGTACGGTCCGGGGCCGGATCCGCGGCGTCGAGTCCTCCGAGGAGGCGGCGCCGAAGCCCGCCGACGCCGAGCCGCGGAGGATCGGAATCGGAACCGGCGAGAAGCGGACGGCTCGCCGGCGTCAGGCGGAGATGGAGGTCGAGTTCACGCAGGACTCCCTCTACGGAACGGGCGTGACCAGCGACGTCTCGCGGCGAGGGATGTTCGTGCGCTCGACGCGGACTCCGGGAACGGGGCCGACGGTGCGCTTGACGGTCCACCTTCCGGAAGGACGAAAGCTCTTCCTCACAGGCAAGGTCGTCCGGAGCGCGGGACCGGCGCCCGGCTTCGGACTCCGTCTCTCCGACGACTGGCCGGACTTCGAGAAGCTCTTCCCGCGGCGCCGGAAGTAGCTGCGGGTTACCGCTGTTGTGACTGCCGTGCGTCCCGCACGGCGTCCGATGCAAAGTCGCTGCCGGCACTCAGGTTGCACGCCTTCGTCGACTGGCTTCTTCTGGATGTCGATTTCGGCGCCGGCCGTTCGACGAAGGAATGGAGGGGTGGAGGACCGCATTCATAAAGGGTGAAAAAGGAGAATCGAATGTTGGGTGATGCGAATGTAAAGACGATGCTTCCAGTCAAGGACTTGAAATCGGCGGAGAAATTCTACGGAGGGACACTCGGACTCAAAAAAGTGGACGAGGAGCCCGGGGGCGCCGTGACGTACCAGAGCGGTGATGGCACGATCACGGTCTACGTTTCGGAGTTCGCCGGCACGAACAAAGGGACGGCGGCTTCCTGGCGCGTGAAGGACGTCGATAAGGAGGTCGGAAAGCTCAAGGGCAAGGGCGTGTCCTTCGAGCACTACGACGACTTGCCGCAAGTGACCCGCAAAGGAGACACGCATTACGCCGGCCCGATGAAGCTCGCGTGGTTCAAGGACCCGGCCGGGAACATCCTCGGCTTGGAGAGCCGCGCCTAGGCCGCGACTTGGCTTGACACGCGTTCGCCGTCCGGTGTATTAAACCATCTGGTTGTTTAACCGAAAGGTGTAATACGCCATGACGCCCGATCGCCTTTCCACCACATTTGCCGCCCTCGCCGATCCGACCCGGCGCGCGATCCTGGCCCGCCTGACCTCCGGCGAGGCCTCGGTCACGGAGCTGGCCGAGCCATTCGAGATGACCCTGACCGCCGTCTCCAAGCACCTCAAGGTGCTGGAACGCGCCCGACTGATCGCGCGCGGACGCCAGGCGCAATGGCGGCCTTGCCGGCTGGAGGCAGGGCCGCTCAAGGACGTCGCCGGCTGGGTCGAGCACTACAGGCGCTTCTGGGACGAGAGCTTTGATCGCCTGGACGTTTATCTGCGTCAACTGCAAGAAAAGGGGAGGCAGGAACATGTCCGCAAGAAACGCAAGAAATGATGCCGCGAGGACCGGCGTGGAGCGGGATCTCGTCATCCAGCGCAGCATCGACGCGCCGCGCAGCCTCGTCTTCGAGGCCTGGACCGATCCCGAGCAGGTCGCGCATTGGTGGGGTCCGCATGGATTCACCAACCCGGTCTGCGAGTTGGACGTGAGGCCCGGCGGCGCCATCCGCATCGACATGCGCGGACCGGACGGCACCCTCTATCCGATGACGGGCGTATATCGAGAGATCGTCGAGCCCGAGAGGCTCGTCTTTACGAGCGCTGCGCTGGACGACGAGGGCCATCCGCTTTTCGAGGTGCTCAACACCGTGACCTTTGCAGAGCAAGACGGCAAGACGACGCTCACGACGCGGGCGCGCGTCGTCGAGTCGACGCCCGAGGCCCCTCCGTACCTCGAGGGGATGGAAGCGGGCTGGACTCAAAGCCTGGAACGCCTCGCCGACCACCTGGCGCGGGGCCGAGAAGGAGGACGACGATGACCACCGACGCGAATCGGATCGAGGAGACCGCGAATCGCGAGATCGTCGTGACCCGCGTCTTCGACGC
>JBASRI010000563.1:0-2481 GCA_049273755.1 Thermoanaerobaculia bacterium | reverse complement strand
CGGCCACGGCCACGGCCACGGCCGGGGTCTGCTGGGGGGCGGAGGGCTCGACCCGGGGCGCCGGGGCCGGGGCCGGTTCGATGGGAGCCGTCGCGATCGACGTCGTCGAAGCGGGAGGCTCCGCGGTTTCGACCGGGGGGTGAACCGGCGCCGCGGCGGCCACCGAGAGCTGCTCTCCGATGAGAACGGCGAGGCGCTCGCCGTCGGCCGACAGAACGTGAGGCACCGGGCGCGCGAGGTCGACGACGACGCGCGTCACAAACTCCGGCGACGTCGAGAACTGCGAGACGCGCACGCGGGACACGAGATCGCCCTTGACGGCGATCGAGCGCTGCCGCACCTCGTTCTTGACGCCGGGCAGATCCACGACCACCCGGGGAGGATTGGACAGAACGAAATCCTTCGGGGCGAACCAGCCGTCGCCCAGCAGCGTGATCGCGACGTGGCCGTCGCGGGTCTCGGCGACGATCTTCTCCAGGGCGTGGGCCATCTCGCCGCGGGAGGCCGGGGCGGGCGCGACCGTGACATCCACCGCAGCCTTCGGCGCAGGCGGGACATCCGCCGTAGCCTTCGGCGAAGGCGGAGTCGCCGGAAGAGGAGCGCTCGCGATGGCCGCGGCAGCCATCGGCGCCGGGGCTTCGGTGGCAGCGGGCTCCGTGGCGTTCTCGACGTCCGAGGCGGCGACCGTCGGCGCTTCGCCGAACGCGACCGCCAGGCCCTGGCCGACCGAGCGGACATCGGGGCGGGACTCGGCGCGGTGCGCGATGGAGAGACGCGTGATGCGCTTTCCGAGCTCGTCGAGCTCCTCGAGCTTGATCGATTCGACCAGGCCACCGCCCGCCTTCGGGACGACGAAGCCTTCGGCCGGGGCGGCGTCGCGCAGATCCACGATCAGCAGGTCCGGACGGGGCTCGTAGGACGTGTAGAGCAGCGGCGCATTGGCCGAGAGAACGACCCGGGCGCCGTCAGCGTCTTCGTTGAAGGCGGCTTGAGTGATCGTCGCGGCGGCGGGCGTCGCCGAGGCCGCGGGGGCTGGCGTCGTGGAGTGGGCCGCGGCGGCGTCCGCGGCGCTGTGCGCGCCCTGTCCCCTTGAGGAAGAGGAGCAGCCCACGGCGGCTGCCCATGCCAGCGCGAGCGCCGTGGCCGTCGCGGTTGCCCTGACTGCGATTCGCATCGTTCCTCCCGTCGCGCGGAAAAGCCCGTTGTCCCGAGTCATCACTGCATCACTGCTTGACCGTCGCGTTGAGCTGCTTCGTCACTTCCCGAAACGGCTTCACGCTCTGCGGGTCGTTGAGGTTCTGGCGGAACGAGACCTCGTTGGGCCCGACGCGCGTGACTTCCCCGTCGTAGAGCAGATCGCCGGCGCGAATGAGATAGCTCTTGTTGTCCGTGGCCCGGATCTGGGCGACGTAGCCGGCCTTCGTCTTCCAGATGCCGTGCACCACCAGGTCGTCGATCGAGATCCCGGCGATGCCCGGCGGCCGTTCGACGCCTCCACGGTTCTGCTCGCGCACCAGCAGCGAGCGGAACGGATCCCGCCTCCCGGCCGGGTCGTACGAATAGGAGCGGCCCGACATGGCCGACTCGTCTTGCTCGATCAAGCCCTGGCCCGGGCTTTCGGGAACGGGCGCGATCACGGCGGGCGGCGTCGCCCTCGGCGTGGGATGGGCCGCCGGCGCCGGAACCTGAGCGCCCGAGGCCACCGCGGCCGCCCAGAGGAGCGCGAGGATGGCGACGCGCTTCATTCGATCCCCCGTCCCTCGGCACGCGACTTCAGCGTTTCCACGTTGCCCACGGCCTTTCCGCGCGGTGCCACGGGCGTGGTCGAGGCCGGAGCTCCCTGGCCGCTCGTGACTGAGCTCTGGCCCGTCTCGTCGCCCGTGTAGATGAACGTCTTCGCCGTGAAGTTCGACGTGATCGACTTGCCCGGGATGCTGTCGACGCCTTTGACGTTCATGTCCTCGACGTTGACGATGCGCGAGAAGCGGCTCATGCGGTCGAAGAAGAGCGCCAGGTTGTGGTACGTGCCCTCGACCTGGATCTCGATCGGCCACTCCGCGTAGAACTCCTTCTGAACGAACTCGCCCGGCGTGAACTTCTTCAGCGTGAAGTCGCCCTGGCGGGTGAGTGTCTCGATCCGTTTGATCAGCTCCTCGGTGTTGCGCTTGGAGGGCAGGATCTGGAGGAGCTTCGCCAGCTCGAGCTCCAGCCGCTTGACCTCCTCGCGGAACTGGGCGAGCTTGCGCTCGGCGGCGCGGCCCTTCGCGATTTCCTGGTTCAGGCCTTCCAGCTCGACCTTCTTGTTGGCGATCTCCTCCTGCAGCGGCTTGAAGTAGAACCAGTGGACGGCCCCGGCGAGCAGCAAGGCGACGAAGACGCCGATCCCGAGCGCGTAATACCAGGGCTTCTCTTCGACGTTGATGCCGAATAGCGCCATGGCCTAGGCCCTCGGCTTTCGGGCGGGCGCCGGCGTGGGAGCGC
>JBASRI010000179.1:0-1929 GCA_049273755.1 Thermoanaerobaculia bacterium | reverse complement strand
GTTTTCGATTCCGATGCGCTCTTCCATCGTTCTGACGGACAAGTCGGCCCTGCGCAGCATCGCCCTCTCGCCCGACGGGACCAGGCTCGCGTTCGTCGCCCGGGATCCGGCCGGCAAGAACCTTCTGTGGATCCGGCCTCTGGCCTCCCTTGCCGCGCAGCCTCTGGCGGGAACGGAGAATCCCTCGTTTCCGTTCTGGTCGCCCGACGGCCGCTCCCTGGGCTTCTTCGCGGACGGAAAGCTCCGAAGGATCGACGCCTCCGGTGGACCGCCCCAGACGCTCGCCGACGCGCCGGTCCCCCGCGGCGGGAGCTGGAGCCGCGAGGGAGTGATTCTCTTCTCGCCCGTCGTCGACGGTGGGCTCTATCGCGTCTCGGCTTCCGGCGGTCCCGCGACAGCCGTGACGCGGCTCGACGAGTCCCGGGGCGAGACCACGCACCGGTGGCCCTACTTTCTGCCCGACGGGCGTCACTTCCTCTACCTGGTCGCGACCTTCGGGTCCGGGGAGGAGAAGGAGAGAATGGGGATCTACCTCCGGGCGCTCGACTCGAAGGAGGAGAGACTCATCGCGGCCGCCAAGTCGACACTGGCGTACGCGGCGCCCGGGTTCGTGCTCTTCCGGCGCGAGCGACATCTGGTCGCACAGCCCTTCGACGCGCGAAGCCTTCGGATCACGGGCGATCCCTCTCTCGTGGCCGAGAACATCCAGTACTTCCCCCAGACCTCGGGAGCGGTCTTTTCCGTTTCCGAGAACGGCCTGCTGGTCTATCAGGCGGAATCCACCTCGGTTCTTTCGCGCCTGCTCTGGCTGGATCGGAGCGGCCGGGAGATCGGCTCCCTCGGCGAGGTCGGCGACCAGGCAAACCCCCGCATTTCACCGGACGGGAAGAGGGTCGCCCTCGACATCACGGACCATCGGTCGGGAAACGTGGACGTCTGGATCTATCCATCTGCCGGCGGCATCGCGACGCGCTTGACGTCGCATCCTGCGATCGACGCCGGTCCGATCTGGTCGCCCGATGGGCAGCGAGTCGCATTCACGTCTTTTCAGCGAGGCCATCCGGACATCTTTCAGAAGAGCTCGAGCGGGGCGGGCAGCGACGAAATGGTTCTGGAGTCGCAGAGGACGAAGTACGTGACCGATTGGTCGCTGGACGGCCGGTTCATCCTCTTTCGGGCTTTCGATGCCACGACGAATCTCGAATTGTGGGTGGTGCCGGTCGGGGGTGATGGCAAACCGATCCCATTCATCAAGACGACGTTCGGAGTGGACCAGGGGCAGTTTTCGCCCGACGGGCGATGGGTCGCGTACGCCTCGAACGAGTCGGGGAAATGGGAGATCGCCGTGGCGCCTTTTCCGGGGCCGGGCGGCAATTGGAAGGTCTCCACGGCCGGAGGCACGCAGCCCCGATGGCGCCGTGACGGGAAGGAGCTCTATTACCTCGCTCCCGACGGAAAATTGATGGCCGTGGAGGTGAACGCCGGCGCGACGTTCGAGGCGGGCGTGGCCAAGCCGCTGTTCTCGATCCGCCGGCGCGAGCCGGTGTCGGCCGCCGACCTGTTCAGCTACGACGTGTCCGCCGACGGTCAGCGATTCCTGGTCAGTACGGATGCGGGCGAGGCGACCGCGGCACCCCTGACCGCCATCGTCAACTGGACGGCCGGGCTGGAGAAGTAGATGACGCTCTTGTTCAAGACGCGGGTCTACGTCACGGGGGAAGGGCGCACCCTCGACTGGGCCGGGGAGCGCCGGCAGAACGAGAAATGAGGTCGGCGATGCGAGGTCTTCACGGGATTGCCGTCGCGGCATGGGCTCTGGCGGCGGCGGCCACGTCGCAGGACGACGTTCCCGCCAGGATCGCGGGGGCGGCGCTGACGGGCGGGGGCGCCCAGGCGTTCCTGCAGACGCTGACCGACACAGTCGGAGGG
>JBASRI010000178.1:0-1786 GCA_049273755.1 Thermoanaerobaculia bacterium | reverse complement strand
GTCAAGGCCCTCGAGGAGAAGATTGCGTCGCTCGAGGCCGAGGTCGAAGGCATCGAGACCCGGCTCTGGGAGGAGGCGCTCACGCTCGGCCCGGTGGCGGCGCACGAGCTGGCGACGAGGAGATCGGCGGCGAAAGCGGAGCTCGACGCGCTCGTGGAGGACTGGGCGAGGCTTTCCGAAGAGCCACAGCCGGCCGCGGAGAAGACGTCGTGACCGATGCCCCGTCCAAACCCGAAACGGCGGCGATTCTCGCGATCGGCAGCGAAATGCTCGGGCCGCTGCGGCAGGACACCAATTCGCTGTGGCTCACGGCGCGGCTGGAGGAAGTCGGGGTTCTCGTGGTCCGCAAGGCGATCGTGGGCGACGACCCGGCGCAGCTTCGGGAGGAGCTGGACAACGCGGCCCGGGCGGCCGGGATCGTGTTCACCACGGGAGGCCTCGGCCCGACCGCGGACGATCTGACGGTGGCCGTCGTCGCCGGCTGGCTGGGTGCTCCGCTGCGGCGCGACGCCGCTTTCCTCGAGAAGATGCGGCAGCGCTTCGCGCGGCGGGGCTTCGCCATGCCGGCGTGCAACGAGAAACAGGCGGACTTCATCGAGGGCGCCCGGGTCCTCGAAAATCCGCGTGGCACGGCCCCCGGATTCTGGGCGCGGCGCGGCTCGACCGAGATCGTGCTCCTGCCCGGTGTGCCCTCCGAGATGAAGGAGATCCTGGAGAGCCGCGTTCTCCCGGAGCTCACGCGCCGCGGAAAGGGCGAAGTGGGGCGGCGCCGCGTCCTGCGCATCGCGGGAATGGGCGAGTCGGCTGTCGAGGAGCTCGTCGCGCCTCTCTACGAAAAGTGGAAAGACGCTCCCGTCACGATCCTGGCGTCGCCGGGGGAAGTCCAACTCCACCTCGCCACGCGCGGGCAGCCGGCCGAGGCCGAGGCCCTTCTCGCGGCCATGGAGGCGGACTTCCGCTCGGTGCTCGGGGACCGGATCTTCGGACAGGACGCGGAGGATCTTCCGGTGGTCGTCGGAAACCTGTTGCGCCGGTCGGCCCAGACGCTGGCGCTGGCCGAATCGTGCACCGGCGGACTCGTCTCCTCGCTGCTGACCGACGTTCCGGGCTCGAGCGAGTATTTTCTGGGCTCGGTCGTCTCCTACGCCGACACCGCCAAGTCGGGACTGCTCGGCGTGTCGCCCGAAACGCTCGCTTCTCACGGCGCGGTCTCCGCCGAGGCGGCCCGCGAGATGGCCGAGGGCGCGCGCAAGCGGTTCGACGCCGATCTCGCCGTCTCGATCACGGGAATCGCCGGGCCCGACGGAGGGTCGCCGGAGAAGCCCGTCGGCACGGTCTTCTTCGCCCTCGCGCAGCGGGACGGGCGCGTGGCCCAGAAGAAACGGCTCTTCGTCGGGGACCGCGCGACGGTCCGCAGGGCCTCGGCGATCCAGGCCCTGGAGCTGCTGCGGCGGCGCCTGTCCGGAATCGGGGAGGTCGCATGAGGGCGTTTCTCGCCGTCCCCGCGGACCCGCACTGGGTCGAAAGCGGGCGGCGACTGCTCGAGAGGCTCCGGCCGGCCTCTCCACGCGGCTCGTGGACCCGCCCGGAGTCCTGGCATCTGACGCTGAAGTTCCTCGGCGAAGTCAGTGAGGAGAACGCCGGGGCCTTCGCCGAAGCGCTCGAGGCCGCGGGCATCTGCGCCGCTCGGGGAGGGGAGCTCTCGGCCTCCGGCGCCGTTGCGTTTCCGCCGCGCGGGCATCCCCGCGTCCTCGGGGTCGGGCTGACGGCCTCGCCTGCTCTAGAG
>JBASRI010000535.1:0-2046 GCA_049273755.1 Thermoanaerobaculia bacterium | reverse complement strand
CCGCTCCGGGCGCCGCCCCTGCGCTCGCTTGAGCGGGATCAGAACCCGGGAGGCCGCTGTGCCGCGACCCCCGAAGCCCGCTCGAGAGCCATGCCGACGGCGCCGATCGTGCCTTCGTCGAAGAGGCGGCCGATCAGCGAGACCCCATGCGGCACGCGCCGAGGGGTGGAGAAGGTCGGCATCGGATTCTTCGGGTCCGGCGCCCAGTCATTTCGTGCCTGAGTGACCTGGAGGAAGCCCGTCCGGAGCACGAGCGCCGGGTGGCCCGTGAAGTTGGTGATGGTCAGGATCTCGTCGCGCAACGGCGGCGTGAGCAGCACGTCCACCGTCTCGAAGATGCGGGCCATCTCCGCGGCGACCTTGCGGCGCATGCGGTCGGCCTGGACGAAGTCCACGGCCGAGAGGAACCGCGACTGGCGGAAGAGGTTCGGCCAGGCGTCGGGGACCTGCATCTTGAGCTGGTCCATGCCGTGCGAGAGCGTGAGCTCCTCGAAGGCCGCCGCGGCTTCGCCGAAGAGGACGGTGTTGAGCGAAGCGTACGGCCAATCCGGCAGATTGACCTCGACCGGGACCATGCCCAGGCGCCGGGTCGTTTCGAGCGCCGCGCGATCGACGTCGGTGGCTGGGCTCTCGTTCATCCAGCTCTTGACGAATCCGATGCGAAGCCCCTTCACGCTGCGGTTCGCGTCGAAGTCGAGATGGCTCGGGACGGAATAGAGATCGCCGGGGTCCGGCCCCGAGATCGCCGCGAGGACGAGGTAGGCGTCCTCGACGCCACGGGTCATCGGGCCCAGCTTGTCGAGCGACCAGCAAAGCGTCATGGCTCCCGTCCGCGGAACCTTGCCGAACGTGGGCCGCAATCCCGTGAGGCCGCACCGCGTGGCCGGGTCGATGATCGAGCCTCCGGTCTCGCTGCCGATGGAGAAGCCCACCAGGGCCGCGGCAGTGGCCGATCCCGGTCCCGCGCTCGAGCCTCCCGAGCCTTCCTCGATGAGCCACGGGTTCATCGTCTGTCCGCCGAACCACACGTCGTTCAAGGCCATCGCGCCCAGGCTGAGCTTGGCCATCAGGACGGCGCCGGCGCGCTGAAGCCGGTCGACCACCGCCGAATCGGCGTCGGGAACGCGGTTCCGGAAGGGCTCGGCGCCGTAGGTCGTGAGGATGCCCTTCGTGTCCAGGAGGTCCTTGACGCCGAACGGAATGCCATGAAGCGGGCCTCGGTACTTCCCGGCCGCGATCTCGGCGTCGGCGCGGCGCGCCTGCGCCAGCGCGACGTCGCGAGTCAGCGTGATGACGGAGAGCAGCTTCTTGTCGAAGCGCTCCACGCGGTCGAGATAGATCTTCGTCAGCCTCTCGGAGGTCAGGACGCGCGATTCGATCCAGCGCGATTGGGCGGCGATGGGGGCGAAGGCGATGTCGGCGTCGTTCTTGGGCAGAGGGCCCGGGGCGGCGGCGCTGCGGACGAACCGATCGTGCGTCGGGGCGGGCGGGAGGCCCGGGATCATCGGATTCCAGAGTGTCGCGGGGGCGAGCGTCGTCTCCAGGGCGAGCTTCCTCGGCCCGGTGCGCCGCTCCATCGTCGAGGCCATCGAGCTCGGCCAGCTCTCGGCGATCTGTTTCCGCTCGGCGGGCGTGTACTCCACGCGGACCAGCTTCTCGGCCTCGGCGACCGTCACGGTCGTGATCTCCGGTCCCACCGGCGGGGCGGTGCCGAACGCGGGAGGCGTGCCTTCGACGGGCTTGGGCGTGGGCGTCGGACCAGGCACCGAAGCTTCGGCCACGACGCCAGTCGCGGCGGCGGCTCCCACGATTCCGGCGGCGGTTCGGGTGAGGAACTCCCGGCGGGATGCGCTCATGTGATCTCTCCTGAAATTGGGGGAGATCCTATAGCGGTTCAGTCGAAGAGCGTCGGGATTCCGTTGGCGCGGGCGCCCTCGATGGCCAGAAGCCGAAGCTTCGTGACCACGCCGCCGGGCGCGGAGAAGCCGCCGGTGCGGCCTCCGACCGCAAGCACCCGATGACAGGGCACCACGAGCGGGAAAGGAT
>JBASRI010000532.1:0-2502 GCA_049273755.1 Thermoanaerobaculia bacterium | reverse complement strand
ACGCTCCGGGCTCAGCGCGCCGAGGCTCTGCGCTCGACGCGCACGACCAGGAACGGGTAGAGGCGAGCGAGGAGGGGTCGAAGCGGGCCCCGGGGCAAGGCGTCCAGGAATCGGAGCGCGGCGCGCGCGGCCGGGGCGAGCAGCCGGCCCCAGGAGCGGTGCGCGATCTGGCGGAACCGCAGACGCTCACCCACGGGCAGCAGCGTCAGCTCCGCGGACGCGGCGCGCGCATAGCCTTCGAGCTCCCCGAGAGAGGGACAAAGCGTGTCGGGGACGCGGTGCGGGCGGAAGGCTCCGACGCGGTCACCGTGCCAGAAGTCCACGGGGAAATCACCGTTTGGCCCGTCGAGGTATACGCCGCGACCCGAGGCCACCACCCGCAAAAGCTCGGCGACGACCCGCGCGCGTGCCGAGGGCTTCTCCGGCCGGGCGGTGATCCGATAAGGATTGGAGAGCTCTTCGACGCCGACGTGCTCGAGCAGGCCCGATGCGATCGCGGTCTCGAATGCGCCGTCGGCGAAGGGGAGGTTCGCCGCGTCGGCCAGCGCCAGGGGGAGGCGCCGGCGGAGCGCCGCCCAGCGCGAGAGCCGGTAGAACGAGGCGTCCACGCCGATCGCCCGGATTCCAGCTGCCCGCCACTCTGCGACCGAATCGCCGTTGCCGCAGCCTACGTCCAGCAGCCGGCCTCCGGCCGCGATCGACGGCTCGCAGGAGCGGTAGAAGCCGACGCGGGCGGCGGCGGCCGCCTTCTCGAGCGCCTCCGCCTGCCGGAGCAGATCCTCGCCTTGAGCGGGCCCCGGGGGATCCGTCGGCCCCAAGGAACGCCCGCTACCGGCGCAGCCGGGCCACGACGTCGATCTCGACGGTAGCCCCCTTCGGGAGCTCCGCGACCGCCACCGTCGAACGGGCTGGACGGTGGTTTCCGAACCTCTTCGCGTAGACGGCGTTCATCGCGGCGAAGTCGGACATACGGATCAGGTAAACGGTCGTCTTCACGACGTCGCCCAACGAAGCGCCGGCCGCCACCAGAACGGCCTCGAGGTTGTCGAAGACGCGCTCGACGCCGGCCTCGATGCCTCCGGGGACGAGCTCTCCCGTCATCGGGTCGAGCGGAACTTGTCCAGAGGTGAACACGAAGCCCCCGTCCGCGATCGCCTGGGAATACGGTCCGATGGCCTTCGGGGCGCCTTCGCTGGCGATCGTTTTCATTTCTTCTCCGTCCTATCCGTCCTCGTTTCCGCGCTAAAATAGCCGGAACCGCGGAACAAAACGATGTCCGTCGAGCGAATCCAGCTTCTCCACGAAGACTACATTCGCCTGACCGAAAGGTTCAAGGCGCTCTGGACGTTTCACCAGTTCCTGCGGGGCGTCCAAAAGACCTTCTTCGCCTCGGAGCCGAGCTACTCGCTGGATTTCGGCAAGCTCTACGACGACGTCCGCGCGGTGGCCGGGGCGATCGACACGACCTCGCCGGAGAAAGTCGCCCCGCGGATTCGGGAGCTGTCCGATCGGCTGAACGCGTTCTCGCGCAAGCTCCGCGAAGCCGACCGCCACATCTCCCCGTCTTACGTGCGCCGGTTCTTCGAGAAGGTGCAGCCCCAGGACGAGAAGATCGCCTTCCACTTGCTGCGTTTCTATTTCTCGCAGCCCGAGGTCGACGAGGACGTCGTCGACAAGGTGGACTTCCTCGCGACCGTCGTGGCCTCGGGAGAGCGCACCGGCGAGGGCAACCGCCCGCGGTCCGATATCCGGAAGTTCTTCGAGTCGGCGACGGCCACGTCGGTCTGGCCGCGCCTCGACGCGACCACGGCGCCGACAATCGTGCGGGCCTTCGACGAGCTCGCCGCAGACATGACGCGGGCGCAGGAGTTCGAGGACCTCGTCACCGCGCGTCTCTTGAACAACGTCCGGACGCTCAAGCGCCGCGTGGCGAGCGGGCTTTCGAACCCCGAAGTCCTCGTCGCGGTCGCGTCGTGCAACCTGCGGACCCGCTCGGTGTTTCACCGTCTGTACGAGCGCGAGGAGCAGCGGCTCGAGGAGGCCACGGATCGCATCGCCGACCTCGAGAAGGAGCTGACGCGGGGAGGCCTCGAGGTGCCGACGGCGGAGGAGTTCCGCAAGTTCCACGAATCGCGCCAGCGCTACGAAAGGCAGTCGCGCGACAGCAACGTGAAGGCCCTCCAGGTCGTCGAGCTGAAGGAGGCGATCGGCCAGGTGCTCGGCCGCTTCGAGCTCGCGGGCCTGGCGGCCGAGGACATCGACGAGGTGCTCGACCTGGTCGAAGAGGTCGAAGCCGACGCCAACGACGACGCGTTCTGGAAGCCCTACCTCGACAAGGTGTTGGGCTCGGTCGAGCTCTGCGATGACGGCGCGGGTCCGCTCCGGACAGACCTTCCGGGCCTCGAGAACCTGCGCCTGGAGACGTGGGAGCTCAAGGCCGCCCGGCGGGCCGTGGCCGGGGGGGGCGAGGCCGCGACCGAGCGCGACCGGACGCTGCTGAAG
>JBASRI010000529.1:0-3661 GCA_049273755.1 Thermoanaerobaculia bacterium | reverse complement strand
GTGAACGCGAGCCTCGAGGAGCTCGAGCTTTCGAAAGCGTTCGATCTCGTGACCGCCGTCGAGATGCTGTATTACGTCCGCTCGCCCGAGCAGGCGATCGAAAAGCTCAAGGGGCTGGGGAGAGACGTCTTCCTCTCCTACACGGACCGCGACTGCGAGCGGCTCGACTCGATGGTGGACCGACACTTGCCGGGGCATCAACGAACCGTGGATCGCGTCGCCGGGGGCGGCGGCGACGTCGTGGCGATTCTCTATCGCTCGGACGGATCGCCGAGGTGATGCGGAGCGTCGGAGGATCTGGTAGCCCATACGGGAATCGAACCCGTGTCGCGCCCGAAAGGGCGCGCTCAAAGGAGCCGCCTTGAGAGGGTCGCGTCCGGAGGACGCGGCGGGTAACTTACCGAGTCGTAGGATCGTGGTAGCCCATACGGGAATCGAACCTGTGTCGCGCCCGAAAGGGCGCGCTCAAAGGAGCCGCCTTGAGAGGGTCGCGTCCGGAGGACGCGGCGGGTAACTTACCGAGTCGTAGGATCGTGGTAGCCCATACGGGAATCGAACCCGTATTTCGGCCTTGAGAGGGCCGCGTCCTAACCGTTAGACGAATGGGCCGAACGGGGCGCGAAAGTTAGCACAGGGCGGCTTTCGGCGGCAAACGGCGGATCGAGTCTGGGATGAACGCCGGCTACGCCCAGCGTTTCCCCTACGACGGCTTCGTCGCCGGCTGCGGTGCCTTGCCGGGGGAGTAGCGGACCCAGCGCAGGATCTCGGGGATCGTGGGTTTTTTGCCGTACATGAGGATGCCCACGCGGTAGATGCGGCCGGCGAACCAGGTCAAGAGCGCGGTCGTCGCAAGCAGCAGTACGATCGACAGCAGGATCTGCCAGGCGGGCGGCTCCGAGACGGCAGTGCGCATGAACATCACCAGCGAGGCCGTGAAGGGGAACAGCGAGAAGAAGACCGCGACGCCTCCGCTCGGGTTGTTCATGACGGCGGGATAGACGAGGAATCCGCCGAGGATGAGCATCATCGGGATCATCGCGAGCTGCTGGGCCTCCTGGTCGGTGTTGAACGGCGCGGCGATCGTCGTGTAGATGCTGGCGTACAGGAAATAGCCGAGCATGAAGAAAAGCATGAAGTAGCCCAGCATCGACAGGGGGATGCGCGGAACGCCCAGGTCACCGCCGCCCGACATGAACGCGGCGATGGCCGGCAGCGAAAGGTTCATCGCGACGAGCGACCAGACGAAGTACTGGGTCAATCCCACGAGCCCGATGCCCAGGATCTTGCCGAGCATCAGCTCGGTCGGCCGGACCGAGGCGACGACGATCTCGACGATGCGGCTGCTCTTCTCCTCGATGACGCCGCGCATGACCTGGTACCCGTACATGAAGAACGTCGAGTACATGAGAATCAGAAAGACGATCGCGGCCAGGATGCCGGCGCCCTTTTCCTCGGACTCGCCTTTCTGCGTGACCTTGAAGGCCTTCATGTCGATCCGCCTCTCCAGCTCCGCGGAGAGGTCGGCGGGCAGGCCGCGCGCCTGCATTTTCTGGCGCATCCGGACGCGGTTGATGGCGTTCTGAAGCTGCGTCTGGGCGATGAAGTCGGAGACCGTCGTCGAGTAGTAGTCGGTCTCGTCGTTCTTGAGACGCTCCTCGTCGAGAACCAGATAGCCGTTGATCTTCTTGTCCAGGACCTCCTTGCGCAGCGCGTCCTTGGTGTCGTCGAGGCTCCCCCGGAGGGGACGCGGCTCGAGGATCCAGTGAGGGCCGCGCCGCCCCTCGGCCTCCTTCGCCTGGCGGGCCTCCAGGCTCGCGAGCTCGTCGGCCAGGGGCTGGGCCATCGTTCCCGTCCGGTCCACGACCGCGATGCGGCGCTCGCCTCCGGTCTTGCGCGAGATCGAGACCTGGATCGCCACGAACGCCAGGAACAGGATCGGGATCACGAGCGTGGCGATCCAGAACGCCTTGGTGCGGACCCGCTCCACGTACTCGCGGCGGGCGATGGCGAAGACCTTCTTCCAGTTCATCCGGACCTCACTCGATCGTCCGGGTTTCTTCGAGCCCGGCGTTGCGGACGGCGTCGATGTAGATCTCCTCGAGGTCGGGCTCCTTCTGGGAGAACGCCTCGATCGTGTGGAGGTCGAGCGCGCGCTTCAGGAAGTCGCGCTGGCTCATCCCCGGCTGCAAGGCCACCACGAACTGCCCGTCGTGGGCCTTGGCGCTGGCCACTCCCGGCAGCGCGTTGACGTCGGCGAGGTTCGCGTTGATCGAGAGGCGGAGCAGGCCCTCGGAGTTGCGGCGCTTCAAGTCCTTCACGGAGCCCTCGAGGATCTTCTTCGCGCGGGCCATGAGACAGATTTCATCGCAGAGCTTCTCGGCCTGCTCCAGAACGTGTGTGCAGAAGACGATGGTCTTGCCGCGCGAGCGGAAGTCGAGGAAGTAGTCCCGCATCAGCGCGACGTTCAACGGATCCAGGCCCGAGAAGGGCTCGTCGAGAATGAGGATGTCGGGGTCGTGGACGATCGTGGCGATGAACTGGATCTTCTGCTGCATGCCCTTGGAGAGCTCGTCCACCTTCTTGTTGAGCCAGGGCTTGAGCTCCATCTTCTCGAGCCACCCCTGGATGCGCTGCCGGGCGGTCTCGCGCGAGACCTCTTTGATCGCCGCCAGGAAGTAGAGGTGATCGATCACCTTCATCTTCCGATACAAGCCGCGCTCTTCCGGCAGATAGCCGATGCGGTTCTGCGTGGCGCGGTCCATCGGATGGCCCAGGATCTTGATCGAGCCCGAGTCCGGCGCGGTGATGCTCATGATCATCCGGATCGTGGTGGTCTTTCCGGCGCCGTTGGGTCCGAGGAGGCCGAACATCGAGCCCTTCGGGACACGGAGGGAAAGACCGTCGACGGCCTTGAAGCGGCCGAAGGCCTTGGTCACTCCCTCCAGCTCGATCGCGTTCTCCATGGCGGCTCGTCGGATTATTACGGATTCCTTGGCGCGGGGTTATCGGCGGAGGGGATTGGATGGGCTTCCGCGGGTCGGTAACTCTTTGTTAGACTTGGCCCGAGCGCGCGGGGCGCTCCCAGTCCGCGGAAAGGGCCAAGCCCGCCCGATCGTCCGACAATCTGGGTACGCGCACTTCCTCGCCTGATGAAGCGGACCACAGGCAAGGATCCCGCCACGCGCGGGGAGGAGGTCGCCGTGCCGCCACGTTCTCTTCCTGAAAATCCGTCGCTCGAGAATCTCAAGAATCAGGCCAAGCGGCTGCGAAGGGCCGTTCGGGACGGCGACCCCGAGTCCCTCGCTCGGGTGCGTGAATTCCACCCCCGCACCGCGGAAGCGCTCGCCGCCTTCTCGTTGAGCGACGCCCAGCTGGTGACGGCGCGCGCCTATGGGTTTGCGAGCTGGCCGAAGCTCAAGCAGCATCTCGAAGTCGTCGCGCGGTACCGCTTCGACCCGCTGGCCGGAGCCCCGGGGGGCGCCGGCCCGGACGCTCCCGCCGACGCGTTGGTCCGCCTCGCCTGCCTGAACTACGGCGAGTGGCACCCGTACCTTGCCGAGAAAGCCAGACAGATGCTGTCGGAGAATCCCGAGCTCGCGCGGGCAAACATCTCCACGGCCGCGACCGTCGGCGATGTCTCCACCACGCGTGCGATGCTCGC
>JBASRI010000173.1:0-2234 GCA_049273755.1 Thermoanaerobaculia bacterium | reverse complement strand
GTCTAGAGGAGGGCGGGAGGGGCGCGGGAGCCGAGAGGAAGTCGTGCGAAGGAACCGCTGACGGCTGCGGCGGAATCCGCGGCGCGGACGGCGGCGAGCGAAGGCTCCACGAAGTGCGTCGAGGCCGGCATTCCGACCGCGCGCTGGACGGAGCAAGCGAGGCACGGGTCGTCCTTGACGCGGACGCCGGAGTGCCAGTGCGCCGCTTTCGAGAGCGGGCTGTGGCTGGAAACCACCCGTTCGAGGCCGCCCGAGCCCGACCCGGGAAGCAGCGCGCCGCCGAGGTCCTCGTGATGGTGGAGCGATCCTGAGGCGGCGAAAGCCGCCAGGAGCAGAAAGCCCCCCGCGAGCCTCTGAAGACGCGAAGCCGGCCGCATCACGCAGTCAGCCTACGGGACCGCCCGTACGGCAGTCAAATCGTGCGGTTATTGGATGCTCTGGATCGCCCGGTCCGCGGCCCACTTGACCCGCGGCATCTTGGCCAGCTCCTTCAAGAGAGGCAGCGCCGGGGTGGCCGCCGGCTTGCCGATCGCCCCGAGGGCCGTCGCGCAGGCACGCAGCACGTGGATCTGCTCGTTCTTGACGGAGCAGGCGGTCATCAGGGCCGGCACGGCGGGAGCGGCGCCCTTTCCGATCGCCGCGATCGCGTTGCCCGACATCATCCGCACGTTGGGGTCGGGGTCCGAGAGCGCCTTGGTCAGCGCCGGCAGGGCCGGGAGCGCCGCCTTGCCCTGATTGCGCAGCGCCATGGCCGCCAGTCCCCGCGTCACGGGGTTGGGGTCCGAGAGCGCCTTGGCCAGATCCGCGACCGAGCCCGTCGGCACGCGCGGTTCCTGGATCTTCGCCGCGGCCGCCCAGGCCTCGGGGCCGGTCTTCGCGAGCACGATGTCGTCCACGCCGACCGCGTAGCCGCTCGAGTCCTCACGCTTGCCCTTGGCGACGAACGTCAGCGTATGCCGGCCCTTCGTCAGCCGCGGCCAGCCGATCTGATAATCGGCGCCCACGTAGGTCTCCAGCGCGTAGCCGTCGAACTCGGTCTGGGGCCGCACGTCCGCGCCCGGCTCGTGCTCGAGCACCGGCGCAACGGGCGGCTTTCCGTCGAGGAGCACAGTGTACACGCCGTAGTCCGAGCTCCTGGCCATCTGCGCGTAGAGCTCGTAGTCGCCGTCCTCGGGAACGTCGAACGGGATCGTCAACTTCGAGCCTGGCCCTTCGCCTTCGAAGACCACGACGTCCTTGGACCAGAAGAGGTCCGGGAAAACCGAGACTTTCCCCTTCTCCGCGACGATCTGCGGCATCGCGTTCTCGACCTCGATCTGCAGCGCGTTGCCCTGCGGCAGCCGCGCCGCCCCGTACGGAACCGCCGGCTGGTCCTGGGCGATGCCTTCCTGGTACCAGAAGGCCACGCTCGACATCAGGTCCACCCGCTCCCCGAAGCCCGACTTCACCGAGCCGTCGGCGTTGAACGTCCAGCCCTTGTGCTCGATCTCGAACTTGAGCGACTTCTGGAAGGGCACCGCGTCGACGAGGTGCCAGCGGTAGGCCGTCATGCGCGAGCCCAGCCCGGTGCCCTCGGCGACTGTCACGCCGCAGTACGGGCCGTCGTTGACGTGCAGTCCCCAGGCGTCGTTGAAGTAGTCCTCGCTTCCGGTGCCTTCGATCGAGGGCTTCGCCGCGCCGTCGACCCAGAAGTAATCGTCGCCCTCGCCGAACCAGCCGGCCTCCGCCTGGACGACGGAGAGGACGGTCCCGACGTAGTGCCCCTTGCCCTTGACGCTCAGGAACTCGTAGTTCTTTCCGTCGGCCGGCGCCGGCAGCGATTGCCGGTAGCGGGCGTGGAAGTACGGCGTGTTCTCCGCCAGCGAGGGCAGCTTCTCCCAGTCCACGTGGTAGTAGAGATTGGAGGTGCGGCGGCGGCCCTCGTTGGTCACCGTGATCTTGCAGGACTTCTTGAACGGCATCGGCCAATAGCTGTTGCGCGCCCGGCCGTCGGAGCTGTCGACGACCATGAGCGACTTCACTTTCGCCTCGAAGCCGTGGCCGACCGCGAAGAAGTCGCCGATCGGAGCGTCGACACTCGGGACGGGGCTGCCGTCGTAGTACACGCGAAGGCGCAGGAGCTTGGGCCAGCCGTACTCGTTGTCGGCGATCGTGACCCAGATGTGCGTCACGACGCCCGGCCCCTGGAGATCCGCGAGGACCGTCGTCTCGCCGGGGATCGGGCGCTTGCTGTC
>JBASRI010000511.1:0-2282 GCA_049273755.1 Thermoanaerobaculia bacterium | reverse complement strand
CGACGTGGCCACGGTCACGAGGGGCCAGAGCACCGCCACGGCGCCGGCGAACACGCGGGAGACCCGCCGACTGCGCTCCTGAACCCCTCCGTCCGTCTTCCAGGCGAGGTAAGCCCCCCCATGCGCGAGCACAGCGGCCAGCGCGAAGACGCCGACGGTCACCGTGTACCAGTCCAGGATGCCCACGGGCTCCCGCGCCGAAAAGTTCGTGAAGAGCGGCAGCGCGAACCACCCGTCCGCGGACAACGGAACGCCTCGCAGGAGGTTCCCGAGCGCGGCGCCGAAGAACACGGGCAGCAACAGGCTCGGCAACCAGAAGAAGAAGTCCCAGGACTGGCGCCACACCGGGTCGCCGACGTGGTTGCGGAACTCGATCGAGATCCCGCGAACGATCAGGCACCAGAGGACGAGGAAGATCGCGAAGTAGAAGCCGGAGACCCCCGCCGAAAGCACGCGCGGGAATCCGACGAAGAGGGCGCCGCCCGCGGCCACCAGCCACACTTCGTTGCCGTCCCAGAAGGGCCCGATGGCCGCGAGGACCTGGCGCCGTTCGGAATCGCTACGGGCCACGGAGAGGTGCAGCGCTCCGGCCCCGAAGTCGAACCCGTCGAGGACCACGTAGGCCGTGAGCATGAGGACCGCGATGCCGTACCAGAGCTCAAGCATGGCCGACCTCCGGAACCGGAGGCGGCGGCGGCGCGGCTGCGGTCCTCCTCGGGCCGTGGCCGATCTCGCGCGCAACGAGGAACAGAAACAGGACCGACAGCAGGGTGTAGAGGCCGCAAAAGCCGATGAGCGTGAAGAGCGCCGTTCCGGCGTGCACCGAGGGGCTCGCGCCGTCCGCCGTACGGAGCAGCCCGTACACGAGCCAAGGTTGCCGGCCCAGCTCCGTCGTCATCCAACCTGCGATGACCGCGATGTACGGAAACGGAAAGGCCATCATGAGGATCCAGAGCATGGGACGGCTGCGCTCGAGCCGCCCGGACCAGGCCAGCGCGCTTGCGGCGACCATGATCGCGATGAAGGTCGTCCCGAGCCCCGCCATGATGTGGAAGGCGTAGTAGAGAAGCGGGATGTTGTCGGGCCAGTCCCTCTCGGGAAACTCGTCCAGGCCACGAACGGCGCTGTCGACATGGCCGAAGGCCAGGACCGAGAGCATGGCGGGGATCTCGATCGGATTGTCGAGCCGGCGCTCGGGAACATTCGGTTGTCCGATCAGCGTGAGGCCTGCGGGCGCTCCACCGTGGAAACGTCCCTCCATCGCCGCCAGGGCGACCGGCTGGTGCCGGGCCACGAGCTTGGCCTGCCGGTCCCCGGTCGGGTACGCGACCAGCAGGCTCGACACCAGTCCCGCGGTCACGCCCAGGCGCAGGAAGAGGCGCGCGTACTCGCGGTGCAGTCCCTGCAGGAGATAGAACGCTCCGAGCGCCGCGACGACGAAGGACGCCGTGACCACCGCGGAGGCCTGATTGTGGAGATACTGCGCGAACGCCCAGGGGTTCAAGACGAAGGCCCAGAAATCGTGAAGGACCAGGACCCCTTCCGGCCCGACCCGATGCCCCACGGGGTGCTGCATGAAGGCGTTCGTGGCAATGATGAAGTAGCCGGACGTCCAGCTTCCCACGAAGAGCGCCACCGCAGCGGCGAAGTGCCCGAGCCGGCCGAGGCGCTTCTCTCCGAACACCAGCAGAGACAGGAAGGTCGACTCCAGAAAGAAGGCGAAGAGGCTCTCCATCGCCAGGGTGTGGCCGATGATGTTCCCGGCGTAGCGCGAAAAGCGCGCCCAGTTCGTGCCGAACTGGAACTCCATCGGGAGCCCCGTCACGACCCCGACCGCGAAGTTGATCCCGAAGAGGCGGATCCAGAAGCTTGCGGCGTCGTTCCATCGCTCGCCGCCCGGGCGCAGGCCCCGCGCCTTCATGACGACGATGAGCAGGGCGAGCCCCATCGTCAGGACCGGAAAGAGATAGTGGTAGACGATCGTGAACGCGAACTGCAGGCGATGGAGAAAGAGCGGGTCGCTCAACCAGGCACCTCCCGGACGGGCTGTTGACGGTCAGGCTCGGCCGCAAATATATTCTTGGCGGCCCGCCCCCGGGCCTTTGGAATTCCATGATTCCGCCTAAAAAACGGAGGAGGTTCCCGTGAAGACACGCTTCGCTCGAAAGGTTCTCCTGACGTTGGCCGCGCTCAGCCTGGCCCTGCCGGCCGCCGCGGATGTGCAGCTCGCAGCTGTCCAGTTCCCGGAGGGCAAAAGCCTGGAGCTCGACCTCGTGCCGACC
>JBASRI010000501.1:0-2342 GCA_049273755.1 Thermoanaerobaculia bacterium | reverse complement strand
ACCTCGAGCAGCGCCGCCGGCGAATCCAGGCCGCCTACGGCAGCGGCTTGAGATTGACCTCCCGCACGATGTCGGAGCCCACGAATGTCCGCCACCCGAGGCGCGGGGCCGACATTTCCTGCTGCTTGCTGCGGTCCGCGGTTTTCCAGTGCTGGGCCTGGATCGCCTTGGACTTCTCGTCGTCGGCTGAGTTGAAGTCGAGAGCCTTGCCGTAGCTCGGGAAGAGCGTGGCGATGGCGATGTCCCAGTCGTTCGCGTCTCGCGGCTGCTTGACGTAGATCTTGCTGTCGAGGATCAGACCCTGCTTCTTCGATTCGGCGGTCGTAACGATGTAGTGCGAGCGCAGGTATTTTATGTAGTCGTCGAAGTGGCCCGGAGTCGTCCGATAGAAGGTGATGTTCCAGACCGGGCCCTCCGTCCAGTGCTCCTGAGCCACGGCCGCCGTGCCGCCAAACAGACAGAGCGCCACCGCAAGAAAAAGAAACCGCTTCATGAGGGAACCTCCTTGCGCCCTTCTTTCATAGACGGTTTGGTTAGTCAAACGGCCGGCCTGCGGCCCGTATAGACTCGGCACACCCTCCATGGCTCTGCAGACGGGAGCCCGCCTTGGTCCTTACGAGATCCTCGGCCAGATCGGCGCCGGAGGGATGGGTGAGGTCTACCGCGCGAAGGACCCGCGACTCGGGCGTGAGGTCGCGATCAAGGTGCTGCCGGTGTCGTTCTCGGCCGACGCCGATCGGCTGCGCCGCTTCGAGCAGGAGGCCAAGGCGGCCGGGGTCCTGAACCATCCCAACATTACCGCCGTCTACGACATCGGAACGAGCTCGAGTGACGGCGCGCCCTACGTCGTCCAGGAGCTGCTCGAAGGGGACACGCTACGCTCGGTTTTGGCGGGCGGGAAGCTCTCGGCGCGCAAGGCGGCGGACTACGCGACGCAGATCGCGCAAGGCCTTTCGGCCGCGCACGAGAAGGGCATCGTCCATCGGGATCTCAAACCCGAGAACCTCTTCGTCACGAAAGAGGGCCGCGTCAAGATTCTCGACTTCGGCTTGGCCAAGCTCACGCAGGCGGAGGGCGCCGCTTCCGACGCAACGAGCCTGCCCACCGAGACCCGCGGCACGGAGCCGGGTGTCGTGCTCGGCACGCTCGGCTACATGTCACCCGAGCAGGTGCGCGGCAAACCCGCCGACGCGCGCTCCGACATCTTCTCCTTCGGCGCGATCCTCTACGAGATGCTCTCGGGCCAGCGCGCGTTCCGCGGGGACTCTGCCGCGGACACGATGTCGGCGATCCTGAAAGAGGATCCGCCGGATCTCTCCGTCACGAACCAGAACATCTCCCCCGGGCTCGAGCGCATCGTCCGGCACTGCCTGGAAAAAAACCCCGAGCAGCGGTTCCACTCGGCCCACGATCTGGCCTTCGACATCGAGGCGCTCTCGCAGGTCTCGGCGCCGCCGGGCGCGCGGCCGGCGATGCGCGCGCGCCGGATCCCGCCCGTGGCGCTACTCCTCGCCGGCCTCTTCGTGGGCGCCGGTCTCGCGTACCTCGCGCTCCGCGGCCCGGGGAAGCGGCCCGCGGGGACGGCCGACGGCTCGCCGACCTTTCGACGGCTGACCAACCTCTCGGGTTCCGAGGATTTCCCGACGCTGTCTCCCGACGGCCAGCTGCTCGCGTTCGTCCACCGCTCCGGAAACAAGACGGACATCTGGGTCCAGCGAGCCGGTAGCCGAAAGCCGACCGACCTCACGTTGGATTGCGACCGTGCCAGCTACTCGCCTGCGTTCTCGCCCGACGGAAGCCTCATCGCCTACGGCTCCCGGTGCGGCGCGGGCGGGCTCTTCCTCATGGGCGCGACCGGCGAAAACGTCCGCCGGCTGACCAGCTTCGGGAGCGATCCCGCCTGGTCGCCCGACGGGCACGAGGTCGTCTACTCGACGGAGCTGGTGGCCCGGCCCTACGGGCGCCAATCGACGAGCGAGCTCTGGGCGGTCGAGATTGGGACCGGCAAGACGCGCAAGATCTTCGCCGAGGACGCCATCCAGCCGAGCGTGTCGCCGCACGGCCTGCGCATCGCGTACTGGGCGCTTCCCACCGGGGGCAGTCAGCGGGACATCTGGACGATTCCCTACAAGGGTCTCGCCGCGGGCGAGAAGCCTGTCGCCGTTACGCAGGATGCGGCCATCGACTGGAACCCGGTGTGGGCCCCGGACGGGCGCTCTCTCTACTTTCTCTCCAACCGCGACGGCGCGATGAACCTCTGGAGCGTTCCGATCGACGAAGCCACCGGGAAACCGCTGGGCCCGGCCGAGCCGCAGCGCCTGCCGGCGCGCGAGGTCGGCGGG
>JBASRI010000169.1:0-2042 GCA_049273755.1 Thermoanaerobaculia bacterium | reverse complement strand
GGCGACCGTCATGACGAAATCGTAGAACGGATGGGTGAACGGCACGTCCGCGAAATCGAGCGCGGTGACCGCCAGCGACCCGTGTGCGTCCTACCAGTTTACGCGGCGGCTCTTCGGTAACCCAGTTGGCCTCATGGACAGGTCGAAAACGCGGCCGTGTCCTGGATCGGGAGAAACGGAGTGTTCAGCGGGTTGGTGTAGTGGCGGGTCTCGGCCCGCAGCGTATCCGTGACCGAAAGATCGACCTGCACGTTCGTCAGGCCGGCCGCGAAGACCCAGTAGGCGTGCGAGGAGGTTCCGCAGGCGTTCAAGACCTTCACGACGATCTCGACGTTGTTCGGGTCGAAAAACCAAAAGAAGCCGCTGTCTGAGGTCAGGGGCCTGGCCGTGGCGCTGACGGTCGGCCCGCTGGGCGAGGTCTGGAAGTCCGCGGCGACGGCAAAGCGGCTTTGATTGAGGCAGAGCGTGTGGGCGTCGGGGGTGCAAGCGGCCGTGCTGCCCTGGAGATTCAACCGGCCGATCTTGTTGCCGTACTCCTCGGTGAACCATATGTTTCCGTCGGGTCCGGCAACCACGGCAAACGGAAACGCTCCTTCGCCGAAGGGTGAGTGAGCCGTCGTGGGCACGAGGAACTCGGTCAGGTCGCCGGCTGGCGTCACCCGTCCGATTTTCGTGGGCGACAGCGCGACCCAGAGATTGCCGTCGGGGCCTGTGGTGAGGGTGCGATAGGCGTCCACCGGAAACGAGTGAATGGAACCCGACATTGAGATCCGACCCAGACCCTGGAAGCCCGAGCCCCACAGCTCTCCGTCGGGGCCGATGGTGAGGTCGAACGGCGCCCATACCGGGAACTCCGTAAAGCTCCCGCTCGTCGTCATCCGCCCGAGAACGCCGCGCGTCGCATCTCCGTACCAGACGTTGCCGTCAGAACCGAAGGCGAGCCCGTACACACCTTTGGTTCCGGTTCCGGGCACAGAAAACAGAGTCATGGCTCCTTCCATGGTGATGCGTCCGATGTAGCCCTGTACCACGCTGAACCACATCGCGCTGTCCGGACCGCGCTCGATGTCCCAGGGGCTGAACTCGGTGGGATCGGTCCCCGGGGGCGGCGGAAACATCGTCACGATGCCCGCGGGAGTCAGGCGGCCGATGCCGCCGTACGGCGTGAACCAGAGGTTTCCGTCCGGCCCGACGGCGATGTTGAAGCTGGCGTCCGGAACGGGAAACTCCGTGACGACACCGCCGGTCGTGATCCGCCCGATCTTCTGGACGCCCGATTCGTTGAACCACAGCGCGCCATCCGGGCCGACGGTCATGCCGTGGATGTCGGCGTGCGGCGTGAGCACGGGGAACTCGGTGATGGTTTGAGCGAGAAGCGATGTCAGGGCGGCGGGCAGCAGCGCGAGAACGAGGCACGTTAGAAAACGAAGGAGCGCATGAAGCGAAGGATTCCGCATGGTCCCGTCCTCGGGAGAAGGCATACCGGAATCGTACACCTCAGGCGTCTACAGCAGGGAGAACGTCCTGGTCAGGACCCGACCACCGAGGCAGACCCGCAGCAGTAGGGCAGCCGTCCACCGTGATTGACCCACGGCTGTAGGCAACGCCGAGCGAAGCTCGGCGGTAACCCGTGCGAAGCGCGGCGGTAACTCGAATGGACCTTGAACGAGACCCCGGTCATTGCAGGTTGAACGTCCTTGTCAAGAACACGGCCATCTGTCCCCGCGTGTTCGGGTTGCCGGGGCAGTAGTTGCCGCCGCCGCAGCCCCCAGTCACGCCTTCCGCGGCGAGTTGCTCGATCCAGTCGGCGAACGCGGAGGGGCAGGCCACGTCCGCGAAAACGCCCGTGCACACAGGCGGCGCGTATGCGCTCCCATGCTCGGCCTTCAGGAGGAAGGCCGCCATCTGCGCGCGCGTGACGGGGGCGTTGGGGCAGTAGTTGCCGCCTCCGCAGCCGGCGGTCACGCCTTCGGCGGCGAGTTGCTCGATCCAGTCGGCGAACGCGGAGGGGCAGGCCACGTCCGCGAAAACGCCCGTGCACA
>JBASRI010000485.1:0-1709 GCA_049273755.1 Thermoanaerobaculia bacterium | reverse complement strand
ACCTGGTCCTGTGCCCCTCGCCCGCGGAGCTCCATCCGGATCACCGCGCCCTGGCCCGCGCTCTCTTCGAGCTCGTGGCCGCGTCGCGCGCCGGGGACCCGGACCACGACCGGTTCCGATTTCTGCGGATTGCCTTCTACGAGCTCTCGCATCCGCTTCTTCCGAACGCGCTCGTGGACATCGCCCTCGCAGCCGAGAAGAAGGACGAAGCCCTGGCGGCCTACGCCTCGCAGCAGGCCGTGCGCGACTATGCGGGCGCCATGCGAGGTTTGAACGCCTACCGCCGATTGACCCTTCCGGGACGGGGGCCCGTCGAGGCGTTCCGCGTGCTGACCTACCCGGAGGCGTCGACGACTTCGATCGAGGAGCTGCGCCGGGCGATCGGGCCGGGCCTGGTCACCGACGGCGAGAGCGGCCCGGCGCCGGTCTCCGTGGTGATCCGCACCCGCAACCGTCCCGCGCTCCTGAAGGAGGCGCTGGAGAGCCTGCGCGCCCAGACGGCGCGGCCGCGCCAGGTCGTCGTCGTCAACGACGGAGGCGCGTCCCCGAAGGACGTCACCGAGGCCTTCCGCGGCGACTTCGACGTGGCTCTCGAGGATCCCAAGCAGAGGCGCGGCCGTTCCCCCGCGGCCAACCGCGGCGTGGCCGTGGCGAAAGAGGAGTTGGTCGCCTTCCTCGACGACGACGACCGGTGCTTTCCGGATCACCTCGAGCGCCTGCTCGCCGGGGCGCGGCAGGGTCCCGAGCCCGTCGTGTACTCGGACGCCGTCACGGTGGTCTACGGGCAGGGAGAGACGGGCTGGGAGCCGCGCGTGCGCGCGCTCCAGTATTCGCTCGACTTCGATCCGGACTACCTGCTCTACGCCAACTACATTCCGGTCCACACGCTGCTGTTGCCGCGGGCCCTCTTCACGAAGGTCGGCGGATTCGACGAGGGCCTCGAGTACTCCGAGGACTGGGATTTCCTGATCCGGCTCTCGGCCGAGACACCGTTCCGGCACCTGCGCGCCGTGACCTGCGAGTACCGCGTCTTCGAGACCGCGTCCAGCGACGCCTCCCACGTGGCGGCCGGCGCGGCGGCGTTCCAGGACGCGCGGCGCAAGATCTTCGAGCGCTACGCCGCGAGGCGGACCGACGCGGGCCTGGCTCGCGTCCTCGACCGCATGCGGGCGCAGGTGGCGTTCTGGTACGACCGGGACGGAATCTCGCAGGGGGAGCTGAAGTTTCTCCGCGAAAGCCACCGCCTGGCGAGCGAAGCGCTGGCGCGCGCGGATACGCTCCGGCACCGCCTGACGGCCGAGAACGAGCTCCTCCACGCCCGGCTGGCCGAGGTGTACGCGAAGAACGAAGAGTACGACCGCCTCCTTTCCGGCGCGCACGTCGAGATCGAGCGGTTCAACGGCGTGCTGCAGCAGATTTACGGGTCGAAGACCTGGAAGCTCCACCTTCTGCTGGATCGTCTGCGAGGCAGAAGGTGAAGTCTCAAGTCGAGACCAAGACGATCGCGGTGCTCGCGCCCGAGCCCATCCGGCCGCGCATGGCGGGGATGGGGATTCGGGCGCTGGAGCTGGCGCGCGCTCTCTCGGCTGAGTTCGACGTCCGTCTTCTGGTCGGGAACGACCCGGGGGAGGCGGGAGAGGTCGCGGGATCCGTGGCAGTCGCGGCCGCGCCGCCGGGCCGACTCGCAGAGGCCGCGCGCGGGGCCGACG
>JBASRI010000484.1:0-4349 GCA_049273755.1 Thermoanaerobaculia bacterium | reverse complement strand
CCGCCTCGACCGCTCCGCCCTGCGCGCCGACCCGGCCTATCTCCCGATCGCCACGGACCCGGCGTGGGTCGCGTTTCTCGACGAAGCGCCCTCGGCGTCGAAGGCGAAATGAGGCCGGCGCCGGAGGCCCCCTCACGAGGCGCCCTTCAGGGAATCGTCTTGAGGATGTCCTTGATGTCCTTGGCGTCGGCTCCGTTCGGTTCGAGCTCGAGGGCCTTCTCGAAGTCGGCCTTGGCTTCCTTCGTCTTCTTCCGCTGGTACCGGGCGAGTCCCCGGTAGTAGTACGCAGTGGCGTCCGGCTTTATGGCGATGGCTTTGTCGAAGGCCGGCTCGGCCTCGGCCAGCTTCTTCTTGTTGTAAAGGAGTATGCCGGCGTTCAGGTAGAGCGCGTTGTTGGTGATCTTCTCGGGCGGAACCTTGTCGAGCGCGGCCAACCCCTCCTCGGCGTGGCCCTTCTGAAGCTCGATCTCCGCGATCATGCCCCAGGGCTGGGGATCCTGAGGGTTCTTCTCGACGGCCATCCGGGCATAGCGAAGCGCCTCGTCGTTGTTGCCCTCGCCCAGGTAGGCCGCGGCGACACGCTGGATCAGGGCCGTATTGTCGGGCAGCTCCGGAAGGGCCTTGAGGTAGTTCTCCCGGGCGCCCGCCCAGTTCCGCGAGCTCATCGCCGCGTTGCCGGCCTCGATCGCGGCGGCCGTCTCCTTGGAGATCTTCTTGCCCCCGACCAGGATCGCGGGCTCGGCTGCCGCCGGCGCGGGAGCGGCTTGCGGCTGCGGCTCGAGCTGGACTTCGACGGTCGGATTGCGTGTGGCCTCCTGCAGCGCAATGGAGATCTTCTTGGGCAGATACCCCGGCGCCTCGAAGTCCACGTCCCAGGGGCCGGCCATGATCCCGCCGATTGCCCAGCGCCCCTGCTTGTCCGCCGTCAGGTCCGGGCCGCCCCTCCCGCTCTTGCCCCAGCGCAGCTTCACCGTGGCACCCGGCACGGGCTCGCCCTTCTCGTTCCTGACCACACCGTCTACCCGGGCCTTGCCGCCCCGCCACTCCTGGGCCGCGGCCGCGCCGGCCACAAGAAGCGTGAGAATCAACGCCGCGGCGATCGTCCGACAGCGCATCGAGAGCCCTCCTTCGAGTCCGCGCGCCGAGTATATTCCCCGCCCCGCGCGCCGATGCGGCGCGGGACGAATCAGCGGCGCGGGCTTCCGGAAGCCGCGGGAGCGCCGACCGCGCCGGATCGGCCGCCGCCGTAGAACTCGACGAGGGCGTCCGACAGCGCCTCCGCAACCTTCTCGCGGTAGGACCGGCTCCGAAGCAGCTTGCGGTCATCGGGGTTGTTCAGGTTGCAGACCTCGACGAGCACGCGGGCCGGGATACGGTTGTAGCGCAGGATCGCCGGCACCCACTCGCGGCCCCCGCGGATGACGTTGCGGCGCACGGGCTGGAACGCGTGGAGCGGCAGCCTGGCTCCCCGGAAGGACGCCACGATCCGGTCGGCCAGATCCTGCGACATGCCCTCCGCCTCGACCCGCTCCCGGCGGGAGAACGAGACGCGCGGCCCCTCGCGCACTTCCCGGCGAGAGACATAGGGTTCCCCGGCCTTGCCGTAGGTGCCGCCCAGAAACTTTTCGCCGGGCACGTAGATCATGGTGCCGCGCACTGCCGGGTGGAGCGAGTCCGCGTGGAGCGAGATGAAGACGGTCCGCTCCGCGTCGGCGCCGTTCTTCCTGGCGTTCTTCAGGACCGAGTTGGCGAGGTACCACCGGAAGTTGACGCCGACGGCCGCGTCCTCGATCGGGTACGGCGGGGTCGTCAGGACCCGGGCGCTGCGCGCCCCGGGGATCCGGTCGGAGGAGGAGGAAGCGCAGGGCGCGTCGCGGCCCACCGTCGGCACGACGTGCGCGCGGGTGCGCGCGACGACGAGGCGCTCGACGCGGCACGCGATGTCGTAGACGTAGGCGGCCTCCTCCATGCCGTCCACGATGGCTCCCGTGTCGCGGCCGCCGTGACCCGCGTCGAGAACGACGGTCACGCCCGAGAGGTCGGCGCTCTTGACCTTGTTGGCGAACTGGGAAGCCTCCAGGCGCGCGTTCTCCTCCTCGATGCGGGCAGGGTCGTCCGCCGGCCGGAACTCCGGCGAGAGGTCGACGATCGGGATCTTGACGGGGAATCCCACCGGGATCCCGTGGACGTTGGAGATGCCACTGCGCGCGGCGATCTCGGCGGCCTTCGCGTTGACGTCTTCGGCATGCACGCGTCCCGTGAAGCGGACGACGACCGCGGAGTAGAGGGCCTCGCCCTTCCGGAGCCGATAGAGGGCGTAGGGTCCCTGCGCATCCTTGGCGAACTCCAGCTCCGGAGGCGCCTCGGCCGGGGGCGCGGCGGCGGCGACGGCTTCCCGGAAGGAGGGAGTCAGGAGGGGCGCGGGCACACGCACGAGCTGCCCTTCGCGCGTCTCGAGCGAAGCGATCGCCCCTGCCTCGCGAATCCGGGCGTAGTTCGAGCCCTCGCCCGTCAGCCACTCCGCGATGCGCCAGAGGCTCTCTGGCTTTCCCGTCAGCGCGGTCACACGATGCTCCCAGCCGGCCGCGGTCGCGCGGTCGTCCGGGTAGAGCGCCTCGATGGCGATTTTCCTGAAGCTCCCGGAGAGAAGCCGGTACGGAACGCGCAGAAGCTGGTCCGAGCGCAGCCGGCGCAGCCCGGGGTTGCCGATGAGGATCTCCTTCTTGGTCTTGGGGTCGTCGGTCAGACGCTTGACGAAGGCGTCCAATCCTTCGCCCGGCAGCGGCCGCGCCGAGAGCGTGATGTCGTCGCCGGAGGCGATCGAGACCCGAATCTCCGGAGAGACCACGACCGTCTTCTCGGAGGCGAGCGCCGGGAACGAGGCCGCGGCCAGGCCCAATGCCGCCCCCGCGGCGAGGAGGCTAGGCGACCGAGGGCGGAAGCGCATCCGGAAACGCCGCGCCCTCTTCGAAGGCGCGCGCCGCGGCGAACACCGCATCCTCGCCGAAGCGCGGGCCGAGCACCTGGATGCCCAGGGGCAGCCCTCCGCCGGAGAGGGCCGAGGGGACCGAGATCGCCGGGAGGCCCGCGAGCGACGCCGGGACCGTGAAGATGTCGGAGAGGTACATGGTCAGCGGGTCCTCGGTCTTCTCGCCCACGCGAAACGCGGGGGCCGGGATCGACGGGCAGACGATCACGTCGGCCGCTTCGAACGCCTTCGAGAAGTCTTCGGCGAGGAGCTGGCGCGCGCGCATCGCCGCTCCGTAGTAGGCCTCGTAGTAGCCCGACGCGAGGGCGAAGGTGCCAAGCAGGATGCGCCGCTTGACCTCAGGCCCGAAGCCCGCGGTCCGCGTCGCGACGTAGAGCGAGGTCAGGTCCCGCTCGGAGGCCCGCAGGCCGTACCGGACGCCGTCGAAGCGCGCCAGGTTCGACGAGGCCTCGGCGCTGGCGATGACGTAGTAGATGGCAATCGCGACCTTCGCCCGCGGTACCGACACCGTCGTCACCTTCGCTCCTGCGTCGCGAAAGATCGCCCGCGCCCGACCCAGGTCCGCGGCCACGTCCGGGTCCAGACCGTCGATCTCGGCCTCCGCGAGGAAACCGACCCGCAGCCCGGCGACTCCACGCGCCAGCGCCGCCTCGGGTGCGCCGACCTCCTCGGAAGCCGTCGTGGAGTCGAGGGGGTCTCTCCCCGCGATGACGCCGTAGAGGCGGGCGGCGTCGCGCACCGAACGCGTCAGTGGCCCGATCTGGTCGAGCGAGGACGCGAAGGCCACGAGGCCATGCCGGGACACGCGGCCGTACGTGGGCTTGAACCCCACGACGCCGCAGCAGGCCGCCGGCTGGCGGATCGAGCCCCCGGTGTCCGAGCCGAACCCGCCCGGGACGAACCGCGCGGCGACGGCCGCGGCGCTGCCCCCCGAGGAGCCGCCGGGGATGCGCTCCAGGTCCCATGGGTTGCGCGTGACGTGGGAGGAGCTGTTCTCGGTCGAGGAGCCCATCGCGAACTCGTCCATGTTCGCGCGTCCCAGGAAGACGGCCCCGGCCCGGCGCAGCCGCGCCGCGACCGTTCCGTCTCCCGGCGGCCGGAACTCCTGCAGGATCCGGGAGGCACACGTGGCGAGGCGACCCGCCACCCAGATGTTGTCCTTGACCGCCAGCGGCACGCCGGCCAGAGGCAGCGCCTCCCCCGCTTTCACGCGGGCGTCGACCGAACGCGCTTCTTCGAGAGCCAGGTCGCCCGTGACCTCCAGGAACGCCCGGACGCGGCCGTCATGCCGATCGACCCGCTCGAGCGCCTCCTCGACGACCTCGACTGCGGACCGCCCGCCGCGCGCGACCTCGGCGGC
>JBASRI010000474.1:0-2015 GCA_049273755.1 Thermoanaerobaculia bacterium | reverse complement strand
GCCGACCTTCCAGTCGAACTTCTCGGTCTTGTCGACCACGAGAATGCGCAGATCGGGTTTGCCGCGCTTCAGGAGAATCGCCGTCGAGGCGCCGGCCACGGCCCCTCCCACCACGACGACGTCGTAGCGGAGAGGGTCTTTTTCGGAGCGCGTCTCCATGGGCATCGGCAAGTTTACTTCGGGCGCGGTTCGAAAACCTGGACGCCCCGCTCCTCGTCCACCAGGATCGAGCCGTCGACCCGGTCGACCCGGCCGAGGTTCTGCACCTTTCCCGACGGCCACGTCACGACGAGGTTCTCGAGCCACGCCGCCCTCCCGAGGCCGAGATGGACCACGGGACTCCCGGTCGAGAGATATCCGCTTGCATTCGTGTTCTCAGTCACGATCCTGCGGCCTCCGGGAAGGGTGGCTTCGACGCGGGCGCCGATGCCGTCCCTGTTGTCGCGGCCGGGCGTTCCGGCCAGATGAATGCGCAGGAAGTGCTCGTCCCCCGTCCGCGAGCCGAGAAACAGCGCCTCGGGAGCCTGCACTGAGCGAACGAAGAGGTCGAGGGCGCCGTCGCCGTTGGCGTCGAAAGCCACGACGGCGCGCCCGTTCGTCTCGAGGTCCAGGCCGTCGAGGAACGCCCGCTCCTCGAACAGAGGGGGCCCCGCGGAAGCTCCGCCCCGGTTGCGGAAGTAACGGTCGCGCTCGATGCCCGCGATCCCGGCGCCCTTGCGGTCGAAGGTCTTGGCGCCCGCGACGTAGTCGTCCCAGTAGGCGAGCGTCTCCCACCAGAACTCGAGCTCGCGGTCGCGGTCCCGGCCGTCGCCCCACATGCCGTTGGTCGCGTAGACGTCGGGCCAGCCGTCGTCGTCGAGGTCCGCGGAGATCGCGCTCCAGTTCCAGCCGGCGTGCTGCGCTCCCGAGCGCGCCGTGGCGTTCTCGAACGTGTGGTCGGGCCGCTGGAGAAGCAGCGTGTTGCCCGAAGCCATCTCTTCGCACCATCGGATGGCTTTCGAGAGGAAGAGCCGCCCCCAGATGCTGATCGGGATCGACGGGTACTCGTGGATGAAGAACCACTGCGTGTCGGTGCCGGTCGCGTAGAGGTCGGGGCGCCCGTCGCCGTCGAAGTCGGCCCACGCGCCGGACATGCCGTAGGCGCGGGCGAGCGTGCCGGTCCTCTTCGCGACGTCCTCGAATCGCCGGCCGCCCTCGTTGCGATACAGGTTCTTCAGGCCGAAGTCGTTGGTCGCGAGGAGGTCGACGTGCCCGTCCTGGTCGTAGTCCTGGAACAGGCACGAGAGCGTCCACCGGGTCATGCCGCTGAGGCCCCACGCCCTCGTCGCGTCGGTGAAGTGGCCGTGCCCGTCGTTGAGGTAGAGGAAATTCTCGCCGCCGTCGTTGGCGTCGAAGGGCGGATCCGGCATTCGGCTGTAGTAGTCGCCGGTCACGGCGATGAAGAGGTCGAGGTCCCCGTCGCCGTCCACGTCGGCGAAGGCCGCTGAGCGCGCGTTGCCGGGGACGGAAATGCCGGAGGAGACCGTGGTCTCCTCGAACGTGCCGTCGCCGCGGTTGCGGAAGAGCCGGGCCGGCCCGAAGGCGTCCGTGACGAGGATGTCGGGATAGCCGTCGCCGTCGACGTCGCCCGCGGCCACGCCCGTGGCCGCGATCCCCGCAAGCCCGGCCTTCTCGGTGACGTCGGTGAACCGGCCCCGGCCGTCGTTCTCGTACAGGATCGACCGCACGCCGTCGCCGACGAAGAGATCCTCGGCGCCGTCGCGGTTGTAGTCGAGAACGGCGACGCCCGAACCCGGCCAGATGCCCGCGATCAGGTGGTTGACGCGCGCGCCCGGCGGATCCTGCCTCGACGCTCCGAGACCGGCCTCGAGGGTGGCGTTGCGGAAGCGCGGCGCCGACTCGACGCGATTCCAGAGGGGACGTTCGAAGCGCGCCGAGGCTCGCCCTCCCGCTTCCGTCACGACCGCCGACGCGGCCCTTTCGACCCGCGTACCGTCCGTGCGAAAGCCGCCGAC
>JBASRI010000021.1:0-1713 GCA_049273755.1 Thermoanaerobaculia bacterium | reverse complement strand
GGCCCCGGGTCGAGCCCGGCGAGCGTACGCTCGGCCTCGCCGATGCGCCCGATCAGGACGAGGCGCCGGACTTCGAGATACTGCGCGTATGCGGCGTTGACCCCGTCGCCGTGCTCTTCGAGCGTTGCCCGCGCCGCCTCGAGCGCCTTTTTCGGCCAGCCCAGGTCGCGCGAGACGAGCGCGATCTCGGCCTCGGCGACGACGCACCTCGCGCGGGCCACGGCCTCTCTCGGACCAAAGGCACGCGCAGCACGTCGCAGGAGCGCCTTCGCTCGAACGAGATCGCCGAGCTGCGCCATGGCGATGCCTCGAAGCGCGAGAGCAGGCGCGTCGTCGCGCAGCGCGATTCGCTTCAATGCGCCTAGGGGGTCGCCCGCCGCGAGCGCACGCGCCGCGGCAGTGATCAGCGAGTCCATCGGAATCCCGCCACACTTGTCACTCCCACCTTTTCGATACCCTGCGCTAAATCTATCCCGCGGCCGCCAATCGGCGGGCCGTATTGAGAACCGAGCGAACGACGAAGGACCATGCGGTGAAGGAGAAAAGGGAGATGACGAAGCACAAGACCGGGACACGTAAACAGTGGCTCGCAGCGCGGCTCGAGCTGCTCGACGCGGAGAAGGAGCTCACGCGGAAGAGCGACGAGCTGGCGCGGCGGCGGCGGGAGCTGCCGTGGGTTCCGATCGACAAGGACTATCGATTCGAGACCGACGAGGGGAGCGCCTCGCTGGCAGATCTCTTCCGGGGGCGCTCGCAGCTCCTCATCTACCACTTCATGTTCGGGCCCGACTACACGGCGGGGTGCCCGTCCTGCTCGGCGATCGCGGACGGCTTCAACGGGTTCGCGGTGCACCTGGCCAATCATGACGTGATGCTCTGGGCGGTGTCGCGGGCGCCGCTCGCGAAGCTGCAGGCGTACGAGCGGAGGATGGGGTGGACGTTTCCGTGGGCATCCTCGTTCGGCAGCGACTTCAACCCCGACTTCAGCGTCCGGTTCACCGAGGAGCAACAGCGCGAGGGAGGCATCGAATACAACTACCGGCGCGAGGGGGCTTGGAAGTTGCACAACGGCGAGGGGCCCGTCGCCGAGATGGCGGCCATGACCGGAACCGACGCGGCCACGTACACGCGCGAGAGACCGGGCATGAGCGCATTCGTGCTCGAGGACGGCGTCGTCTACCACGCCTATTCCACCTTTGCACGCGGACTGGACGGCCTCTGGGGCATGTATCAATGGCTCGACCGCGCCCCCAGGGGGCGTAACGAGACGGGCGTCTGGTGGCGCCGCCACGACGAGTACGGCAAGCGATGAGCGAAGTCGTGGGTGCGGTGGCGCAGCTGCAGGGACGGGAGATCTCGCCACGCATGGTTTCCGAGCGAGCCTCCCAGCGAGCCTTCCTCGGCGTCTCGGCGATGTTCTTCGCAGCCAGCGCCGCGGTGACGATCGCCTGGTGCGCGTCCATGTCGGCGATGGGCGAGATGCCGATGCCCGGCGGCTGGACGATGTCGATGGCGTGGATGCGGATGCCCGGGCAGACGTGGCCCGGCGCCGCGGCGTCGTTCCTCGCAATGTGGGCCGTGATGATGGTGGCGATGATGCTGCCGTCCTTGGTCCCAATGCTGTGGCGCTACCGCCAAGCCGTTGGCAGGACAGGCGAGACGCGCCTCGGTCCGCTGACCGCGCTCGTGGGCGTGGGTTACTTCTTCGTCTGG
>JBASRI010000468.1:0-1985 GCA_049273755.1 Thermoanaerobaculia bacterium | reverse complement strand
GAGCGTGACGCCGCGCGCGATCTCGCGCTCGCTCGTGCGCCACACGAGGGCCTGCTCGAAAAGCACCTCGGACTCGGCCAACTCGGCGGAGCCCTCCCCGAGGTTCGAAAGAGCCGTGGCGAAGTTGTGGAGCGCGCGGGCATGCCAGCCGGACTCCCGGTCGGCGGCGAAATGCTCAAGGGCTTCGCCGAAGAGGCGGCGCGCCCGGGAGAGATCGGCGCCCGGGCCGGGGCTGCCGTAGAAGACCGCGGCGTTGTGGACGAAGCGGGCCCGCTCCTCCGCGGCGGAGAAGGGCAAATCCCCGAGCAGCTCCCACAGGTCGTCAGCCAGGGCGCGCACGAGGGCGGCGTCGCCGCGCTCGCGCAGCTCCTCCTGCGTCCGAAACCAGTCCCGGTAGGCGCCGACGGGATCCGCGCGCAGGGCGCGCGCGAAGTGGTCGCGGAGCGCGGCGGGTCCGTCCATTGCGCCCATCAGACCACGTCCGGCGTCCCGGCTCACAGCGTCTCTCGGGGGAGCTCGAAGTAAGACTTTCCGTGGGACGGGCTGTTCTCGTGGCCGATCAGCAGGGTCTCGATCCCGACCGGGTCGGCCAGCAAGAGCCGCGGCCTCCGCGCGCCGTCGGGCAACTCGAAGACGAACGTCGTCGTGTACGACTCCCCGGGGCGCAACTCCCGGGTCAGGGGCGTCGAGGCCCCGTGCCGCTCTTCCCAGGCGCGGGTCGCCAGGGCCGACGGCGCGTAGCGGCGGCCGGAGTCGTCCACGAGATAGACCACGCGCGGATTGGGCGTCAGCGGCGCGTTTCCCCGGAAGGAGGCGATCGTCGAGGGATCGAACCAGGTCCTGAGGGTCACGGCGCGCGCTCGAGGCCCGGCGGACTCCGAGCCCGCGATCGAGTAGGCAAGATGGCAGTCGATCTCGCAGAAGTACTTCTTCTCTCCAAGGCGCAGCGTGCGCTCGTCCGAGAACAGGGCCGCGCCGAAGAGAAGGGCGGCGTAGCCGACGGCAACCACGAGACCGGCGCCGACGAGGATCTTTGCGAGGCGGAAACGGCGTCCAGCCAGAGCGATCGCGCTTCCCACGGCCGAGGCGGCCAGCAGCGCGCTGGCGCCCAGGAACGCGAGGACCACGGCCGGGGCCAGCGGCGGGACGAAGGCGTCGAGGGCAAGAGTACTTTGCGGCATAAAGCTATTCTCCAAAAAAAATCAACGGCCGCGGGCGTGGGCGATCACGGCTTCCAGGTGCGCCAGGTACCGCTCGAGCGCGCGGCGTCCGTCCGCGGTCAGGCGGTAGGTAGTCCTCGGGAGGCGGCCCTCGAAGCTCTTGGAGCAGGCCACGTAGCCCGCCTCCTCGAGACGGCGGGCATGCACCGAGAGATTGCCGTCCGTGGTCTTCAGCAGCGCCTTGAGCTCGTTGAAGCTCATCGCGTCGCGCGAGGCGAGGGCGCTGACGATCGCCAGACGGACGCGCTCGTGGATGATTCGGTCGAACCCGGGCAGAGCTCCGGCGCGCGGTGCTCGGACCTGAGACCTGGGACCTGGGACCTGGGACTTCGTCTTCGTGCTAGCCACCGTGGCGCCTCCAGATGAGAGCCCCGAAGACGATCTGGAGCACCCCGAACCCGGCCGCGAGGTACGCCGTGCCCCAGGAGGCCGGCGAGGCGAGCGCGGCTGCGCCGAGCACCATGAAGAGCACGCCGAGGGCGAGGACCGGGCGAACCGACATCGCGCCGCCGGTCACGACGGCCGTGCCGTAGAGCAGGAGCCAGACGCCTGGGAGCAGGTCTACCCGTCCCGAACGCTCGAGCGCGAAGGTCAGGACGGCGCCCGCTGCCAGCGGAGGCGTGAGCGTCAGCAGAAAGCGCCGCGCCGGGCCCGAGAAGAGGTCGGTTCCCGACCGCCGCGCCTTGCGGGCCATGGCGGCGGCCCCGATCGCCACCGCGGCCGCGGCTGCGGCGAGCCAGACGGCGAGCCAGGCCTCGGCCGACC
>JBASRI010000165.1:0-5055 GCA_049273755.1 Thermoanaerobaculia bacterium | reverse complement strand
CCACCTGGAGAGCGGGCGGTCCTACGAGCACAACGCCGGCTCCGAGTTCGAGTCGGCGTCGGTCATCAAAATCGCGGTCCTGACGGAGGCGATGGCTCTCGCGCGCCAGGGCGCCGTGGATCTGTCGGAGCGCTGGGAGCTGACGACGGCCAACAAGGCCGACGGGTCGGGGACGCTCCTCATGCTCGATCCCGGCCTCCAGCCGACCTGGAACGACCTGGCGACGCTGATGATCGGCCCGTCCGACAACACGGCGACCAACGCCTGGATCTCACGCCTCTCGGTCGAGGCGATCAACGCGCGGATGGCGTCGCTGGGCTTCGCGCACATCCGCCTCCTCGGGACGATCCCGGCCCTCTCGCGCAAGGAGGAGGACCCGTCGCCGTGGAAGGGGTTCCGCCTCGGCATCATCACGCCCGGCGAGGTGGCCGACTGGATGACGCGCGTGGCCAAAGGGGAGCTGCTGGACGCCGAGTCCTCGAAGAAGATCTTCGACTACCTCGACGCGGACCCCAGCCGTCTCCGGATCGCGCGGCGTTTCCCGCCCGAGAACCTCTGGGCGGGAAAGACCGGCACGATGTCCGGTGTGCGCAACGACTCCGGGATTCTCAGAACCAAGAAGGGCCGCTTCGTCCTCGTCGTCTTCACCGACGGCAGCAAGGCCGAGGGGTGGGGGCCCGACCATCCCGCCGCCGTCGCCATCGCGGACCTCGCGAAGACGATCGTGGACGGATGGGGGCACAGCCTTCCGGATATCGTGGAGAAGCCGGAATGATATGTCCTGTCATCCCGAGCGCAGCGAGGCAGCCGACCACCGAAGGCAAGCCTCCGGCAGTAGGCAACGCCGAGCGAAGCTCGCGCGTTCATCCCTTTCAAGTGATGGTACGGCCAAGAAAGGGATCCCTCGGGCCGCCGGCCCTCGGGATGACAAAGCGAGGATAGAGTCGCCTCGATGAAGCGATTCCAGAACAAGATCGCCCTGATCACGGGCGCGTCGAGAGGCATCGGCGAGGCAATCGCGAAGCGTCTGGCGTCGGAAGGCGCCACGGTGGTCGCGGCGGCGCGCTCGGCTGGCGCGCTCGCCCGTGTGGTCGGCGAGATTGAGGCCGCCGGCGGCAAAGCGTCCTCCCTCGCGCTCGACCTAGCGGCCCCGGCGTCGATCGAGGCCGGCGTCAAGCAGATACTGGCGGCGCACGGCGAGATTCACGTTCTCGTCAACAACGCCGGGGTCACCGAGGACAACCTGATCCTGCGGATGAGCCGGGAGGCGTGGGACCGCGTCCTCGCGACCAACCTGACCGGCGTCTTCCTGCTCACACAGGCTGTCGTGAAGGGCATGGTTCGGAAGCGCTACGGCCGGATCGTCAACGTCGCTTCGGTGGTGGGCCTGATGGGCAACGCCGGCCAGGCCAACTACGCCTCGTCCAAGGCCGGCCTCGTCGGCCTGACCAAGTCCGTCGCGCGTGAGCTGGCCTCGCGCAACGTGACCTGCAACGCCGTCGCGCCCGGCTTCATCGCCACCGCGATGACCCACAAGATGACCGACGACGCGAAGACGAAGCTCTCCGGTGAGATCCCGCTCGGACGTCTCGGCGCCCCCGACGACGTCGCCGCCGCGGTCGCGTTCCTCGCGTCCGACGAGGCGTCCTACGTCACGGGGACGGTCGTCAACGTGTCCGGGGGCCTCTATATGTGAAGGAGGCAGGATGCAGGAGCAGGAGGCAGGGGTTTCGTCCTGCCGCCCGCCTCCCGCCTCCTTGCCAGCTTGCCCCGGGCAGGCATCTGGGGAAGAATACGGCGTCTTTTTGAAGACATCAGCTCAAGAAGGGGGAGTGGAATGGCCGTCGAAGAAAAGGTGAAGAGCATCATCGTCGAGCAGCTCGGCGTCGACGCCAACGAGGTGACCCCGGAAGCGTCCTTCGTCGACGACCTCGGCGCCGACTCGCTCGACACCGTGGAACTCGTCATGGCCTTCGAGGAAGCCTTCAACATCGAGATCCCGGACGAAGCCGCGGAGAAGATCCAGAAGGTCAAGGACGCCGTCGAGTACATCGAGAAGAACTCCTCGAAAAACTAACCCTCCATGCCCCGTTCCTCCTCTCCGCGCCGCGTGGCCGTGACGGGGGTCGGCCTCGTTTCTCCGCTCGGCGTCGGGAACGCGGAGAACTGGGACGCCCTGACCGCCGGACGCTGCGGTTTGGGGCCCATCACCCGCTTCGACCCGTCGCGTTTCAACACGCGCATCGCCGGAGAGGTCAAGGGCTTCGACCCGGCCCTGTTCATCGACAAGAAAGAGATCAAGAAGATGGACACCTTCATCCATTACGCGATGGGGGCGGCCCACTTCGCGATGGAGGATTCGGGGGTGCCCGTGACCGACGCGAACCGCGAGCGGTTCGCCGTGGTCGTCGGCTCGGGGATCGGAGGGCTTCCGATCATCGAGGAGACCCAGAAGAAATACGTCGAGAACGGCGGCAACCCGAGAGTGATCTCGCCGTTCTTCATCACCGGCCTCATCGTCAACGAGGCCAGCGGCAACATCTCGATCAAATACGGCTTGAAGGGCCCGAATCTCTCGACCGCCACGGCCTGCACGACCGGCGCGCACGCGGTCGGCGAGGCGTACCGCATGATCCAGCACGGAGAGGCGGACGCCGCGATCGCCGGAGGCACCGAAGCCGTCATCACGCCGCTCGCGGTCGGGGGGTTTTCCGTCATGAAGGCGCTCTCGCAGAGGAACGACGATCCACTGCGCGCCTCGCGCCCCTGGGACCGGGACCGCGACGGGTTCGTGATCGCCGAGGGCGCGGGCCTCGTGATCCTCGAGGAGCTGGAGTCGGCGAAGAAGCGCGGCGCCCGGGTTTACTGCGAGCTCGTCGGCTACGGGATGTCCGGCGACGCGTACCACATCGCGGCGCCCTCCGAGGACGGCGACGGCCCCGCGCGCGTCATGCGCAACTGCCTCGAGGACGCGGGGATTCCTCCCGAGAAGATCGACTACATCAACGCCCACGGCACGTCGACGCCCCTGGGCGACCGTGCCGAGACGCTCGCCATCAAGAAGGTCTTCGGCGAGCACGCGAAGAAAGTCGCGGTGTCTTCGACGAAGTCCATGACGGGCCACCTGCTGGGCGCTGCCGGAGGGCTTGAGACCGCGATCTGCGCCCTGGCCGTCCACAACGGGGTCCTGCCGCCCACCATCAACTACGAGAACCCGGACCCGGAGTGCGACCTCGACTACGTGCCCAACACGGCGCGCGAGCAGCGCGTCGAATACGTGCTCTCGAACTCGTTCGGCTTCGGCGGCACCAACGCCTGTCTCATCTTGAAGAGGATCTGAGCGCGCATGAGCTCGCTCGTCTGCATCGTCTACGTTCCCGACACCGAGACCCGGATCAAGATCGCCCCCGACGGCAAGTCGATCGACGAGACGGACGTGAAGTGGATCGTCTCGCCTTATGATGAGTACGCCCTCGAGGAAGCGCTGCGGATCAAGGAGGCGAAGGGGGCGGGCACGGTGACCGTCATGACCGTCGGCCCCGAGCGCTCAAAGACGGGCCTGCGCGAGTGCCTGGCGCGCGGCGCCGACGACGCGGTCTGGGTCGACTCGGGCAACCTCAGGTATCTCGACGCCCTGGGCACCGCCAAGGCCATGGCCACGGCGGCAAAGGGCGGCGCCTACGACTTCTACTGGTTCGGCCAGAAGGGCGTCGGCTACGACGAGTCCCTGGTGGGCCCGATGTTCGCGGAGCTCGCGGGCCTGCCGCACGTGGCCAACGTGGTCAAGGTCGAGTACGGCGAGGGAAAGATCTCGGCGCACCGGGAGATCGAGGGCGCCCACGAGATCGTCGAATGCGCGCTGCCGTGCGTCCTGACCGCCCAGAAGGGCTTGAACGAGCCGCGATACGCGTCGCTCAAGGGGATCATGGCCTCCAAGAAGAAGCCGATCGCCGAGAAGAAGCTCTCGGAGCTGGGTGTCCCCGAGGCCGACCCTGCCAACGCCAAGACCCGGTGGTTGAAGCTCGAGCTCCCCCCGGCGCGCCAGGCTTGCAAGATGGTGCCCGGTGACGATCCGGCCGCGGCGGGCAAGGAGCTGGTCCGTCTGCTACGCGAGGAAGCGAAGGTGATTTGACGGCCGATGTCGGCCGTCAAATCATCCCGAGCGCAGCGAGGGATCCCGGACTTGAGAAGCAGTGAGGCGACGCAGCAGCAATGAAGTTCCTCGTCTTCATCGAGCAGCGCGACGGCAAGATCCGGAAGGCGTCCCTCGAGGCCCTGTCGCTGGCGCGCAAGCTCGGCGGCGGCCCGGCGGCGGCGGTTCTTCCCGGCAAGGGGGTGACCGCGCTCGCCAGGGGCCTCGGCAAGTACGGCGCGGGAACGGTGTACGTCGCGGATCGGGACGACCTGGCGCTCTACTCCAACAAGGGCTACGTCGGGGCGCTCGATGCGGCGACGCAGAAGGAGAGCCCGGACGCGGTGCTGATCGCCGCGACGGCGATGGGCAAGGACGTCGCCCCTCGTTATGCGGCGCGCCACGACGTGTCGGCGCTCGCCGATGTCATGGACCTCGGGGTCGAGGGCAACCGGCTCCTCGCCTGGCGACCGGTCTACTCGGGCAAGGCGCGCGCTCAGGTCGATTGCGGCGCGGCGAAGCTCCAGATCGCGACCACGCGCCCCAACGTCTTCCCGGCTCAGGCGCAGGACGGGGCGGGGGAGCCGAAGGTGGAAGCCCTGGAACTGGGCGACGTCGCCCCCCGCGCGAAGGTGCTCCGCGTCGAGGCCTCGGAGTCCAGGGAGCTCGACGTCTCCGAGGCCGACATCATCGTGTCCGGCGGCCGCGGCATCAAGGGCCCCGAGAACTGGCCGATCATCCGCGACCTGCAGCAGGCGTTGCACGCCGCATTGGGCGCCTCCCGGGCGGTGGTGGACGCCGGCTGGATCGACCATCAGCACCAGGTCGGGCAGACCGGCAAAGTCGTCTCGCCCACTCTCTACGTCGCGTGCGGCATCTCCGGCGCGATCCAGCACCTGGCGGGCATGGGGACCTCCAAGGTG
>JBASRI010000457.1:0-2548 GCA_049273755.1 Thermoanaerobaculia bacterium | reverse complement strand
CGTCGGCCTCGCGCGGTCGAGATAGCCGCGCCTCGTACGCCCCGGCGCCGTGCGCAATTCCGGAGAGCAGGCGCGCCGTCTCCTCGGAGACTTCGACGTCCGCCGATCGTTCGAGCGCGCCAGCGCGGTAGACGTCCGACACCCGCAGCAGCACGGCGACCGGGATCGGCCCGATCGGCGACAGCCGCGTGCGCGCCGACGTGATGCGGAAGAGGTCTCCGCGGGCCACGCGCAGCCGGGCGGCGAGCGACGTGGCGATGCGGGCGTCTGGGCCCTCCTCCGCGGACCTGGCCACGCCGTTGCGATACCGGACCGGGAAGCTGGCCGTTCCTTCCAGGTCCGACGCCCAGCCACGGCCCTCGATCGCGGGACCCGCCGAGACGACGCCCGGAATCCCGGCCAGCGTCCGGGCCACTTTCTCCGGATCGCGCAGCAGGAGGCCGCGCGCCGGCGAGACACGCAGGTGAGCGCTCTTCTCCATCATCTGGCTCCGGATGCGGTCCTGGAACCCCGAGAGCAGAGCCAGAGAGACGATCAGCGCCGCAACACCGACGGTCAGGCCCACGATGGAGATCGTGGCGATCAGCGCGACGTGGGCGCGCCGCCGGGACGCGGCGAGGTAGCGCAGGGCCACGAACGTCTCGAAGCGCATCTCAACTACGCGGCCGCAGGAGCGGGAACAGGATCACGTCGCGGATGGAATGGCGGTCGGTCAGGAGCATGGTGACGCGGTCGATGCCCACGCCCTCCCCCGCCGTCGGCGGCAGGCCGTACTCGAGCGCTTCGACGTAATCCTCGTCGTAGGGCGCGGCCTCGAGGTTGCCCCTGGCCCGCTCCTCCATCTGCTTGCGGAAGCGGGAGGCCTGCTCGGAGGGGTCGGTGAGCTCCGAGAACCCGTTCGCGATCTCCATGCCGCCGGCGTAGAGCTCGAAGCGGTCCACCCAGTCCGGTTCCCCCGGTTTCTGCCGCGAGAGCGGCGAGATCTCGGTCGGGAACTCCTGGATGAAGGTCGGCTGGGCCAGGTGCGCCTCGGCCACGGCCTCGAAGAGAACGGCCAACAGCTTTCCCTTCTGGCCTCGGAAGCGATCCGGTTTCTCGACGCCGAAGCGTGTCGCCGCGGCCAGGAGCCGCCCCTCGTCGGCAAGGTCGTCGAGCGCCACGGCGCCGCGCGGGTCCTCCCTCGAGAATGCGACGACCGCCTCGCGCATCGTCAGCCGCCGAAAGGGCGGTGTCCAGTCGATCTGCTTCTCGCCCCACGTCGTGCGGAGCGTCCCGGCCACTTCCCGCGCCAGGCCCGAAAGGAGCTCCTCGGTCAGCGTCATCAGGTCGCTCGCTTCGGCGTACGCCTGATAGAACTCGAGCATCGTGAATTCGGGGTTGTGCTGCGTCGAGATGCCCTCGTTGCGGAAGTTGCGGTTGATCTCGTAGACGCGCGGGACGCCGCCCACGACCAGCCGCTTCAGGTACAGCTCGGGCGCGATTCGCAGATACAGGTCGAGGTCGAGCGCGTTGTGGCGCGTCACGAACGGGCGCGCGATCGCGCCACCCGCGATCGGCTGCATCATCGGAGTCTCGACCTCCAGGAATCCTCGCTCGTCCAGGAAACGGCGGATGTGCCGGACGATCGCCGCCCGCCGCTCGAAGACCTCGCGGGACTCCGGATTGACGGCCAGGTCCAGGTAGCGCTGCCGGTAGCGCCGCTCGACGTCCTTGAGGCCATGCCACTTCTCGGGCAACGGGCGGAAGCTCTTGCCCAGGAACGTCAGCGTCCGCGCCTTGACCGAGAGCTCGCCGGTGCGCGTCTTGAAGAGGCCGCCCTCGACCCCGAGCCAGTCGCCCAGGTCCAGGGCCTGGTAGAGCTGGAAGGCCGCCTCCCCCACCACGTCGCGCCGGACGTACACCTGAAGGCGCTCGCGGCCGTCGGAGAGGTCCAGGAAGCCGGCCTTGCCCGCCGTGCGCAGCGCGAGGACGCGTCCGGCCGTGGTTACGGCGATCGAACGGGCCTCCAGAGCCTCTCCCGTTTCCCCGCGGTAGCGTTGCGCGGTTTCTGAGACGGTCGCCGTGACAGGAAAGCGCAGCGGCGTCTGGGCCAGGCCCAGCTCTTCGATCCGGCGCAGATTTTCCCGCCGGTTTCGAAGCAGGTCGCTCTCGGCCTCGCCGGACGGCTCGGGAGGCGCGGGCTTCTCCGGCTCGCTCATCGCCCCGGAGTATATGAGCGGAGAGTCGCGCGCTAGGAGTCGGGCGTCGGGAACGCCGCGTTGCGGGACTTGCGGCGGTTGCCGCGAGGCGTGTCCTGCATGAGCCAGAGGTCGGAGGTCGCCCGCAGCAGCCGGAACCGCGTCCGCGTCCAGGAGCGGATCTCCTGGGAGGAGCTGACGGCCTCGGCTTCGTCGATCATGCTCGAGAGCGCGGCATCCAGCGTGTGCGCGCGGACCAGCGTGGCCTTGGTGGCGCGCAGCGTCTCGGCCGAGGGCGCGGCCGGCGCCCCGGCCCGCAGCGTTTCGGTCTCCTCCTCGGCCTTCAGACGCAGGGCGACGGCCTTCAGCAG
>JBASRI010000417.1:0-4890 GCA_049273755.1 Thermoanaerobaculia bacterium | reverse complement strand
CCCGCCGGCCGACCGCGCCGCGATCGCCATCGTGCGCTGGACCCAGTCCCAGACCTCAGCCGGGGACTGCGCGAGCGGGATGTAAAACTCGGGATAGAGCTCGACGCCGAGGCCGCGCGAGCGGACGTCGCCCGCGATCCCGATGACCGTCTTCCACATCGGATCCTCGGGCGATCCTTCGCAGCAGGCCACGCGCTTGCCGATGGGATCCTGGCCGGGCCAGAGCCGCCGGGCGAGCTCCTGGCTGACGATCATGACTCGCGAAGCGCCCCGCCCGTCCCCGGGCCCGAAGCCTCGTCCGCGCAGCAGAGCGATCCGCATGACCTTCAGGTACTGCGGCGTGATCATCCGGAGGCGCGCGTCCACCGCCTTGGTGACGTCGAGGGTGGCGGCCTCGGCGATGAGCCCGTTGGAGTTGCCCCCCGGTCCCAGCGGAAGCTGGGACGTCACGGCGGCCGCTTGCACTCCCGGCGACCGTTCGAGCTCGGCGACGATCGCCTCCCACGCGCGGTTCACGGCGGCGTCGCTGGTGTACGCGCTTGCCGGCAGGGACATCCGGGCGGTGAGGACGCCGTGCGGCTCGAAGCCCGGCGCCACGCGCTGGAGGTGAATCGCCGTGCGGATCAGGAGGCCCGCGCCGACGAGCAGGAGCAGAGCCAAGGCGATCTGGCCAGCGACGAGGGCGATGCGGAGACGGTCGCGGCCGGCGGAGAGCCCCGGGGCGCGTCCCCCCTCGCGGAGCGTGGGCTGGAGGTCGCGCCGCGTCACGCGCAGCAGCGGCGCCATTCCGAAAACGAAGCTGCTGACCAGCGAGATGCCCAGCGCGAAGGCGAGGGCGGAGGCGTCGAGGTCGGCCTGCTCGATGCGCGGCACTCCCGGCGGGCTCGTCGCGATCAACGTCCCCACGGCGCCGACAGCAAAGGCGACGCCCAGCGCGCCGCCGGCCAGTCCCAGGACGACGCTCTCGGTGAAGAGCTGCCGCGCAATCCGTGCCCGGGAGGCGCCCAGGGCCGCGCGCACGGTCAGCTCGCGCGCCCGGCCGGCGCCACGCGCGAGCAGCATGTTCGAGACGTTGGTGCAGGCGATCAGGAGGACCAGCCCGACGGCGCCGAAGAGGATCCAGAGGCGTTCCCGGTAGTCCTCGACGAGGAGGTCTTTGAAGGGCTGGATGTGGAATCCCCGTTCGGCGTTGTGCAGGGGGAAGCGGCGCTCGAGATCGCGCGAAATGACGAGCGCGTCTTCCGTGGCCTGTTTGACTGGGACCTCCGGTTTCAGGAGTCCATAGACCGTGAAACTGTGCTTGTCGTGGTTGGCCAGGGTCTCGGGATCGAGCGCCGCCGGCACCCACAGCTCTTCGTTTTCGCGCGCGAAGTCGAAGGAGGCAGGCATCACTCCGATGACGGTGTAAGGCTCTCCGTCCAGCCGCAAGGAGCGGCCCAGGACGTCAGCCGCGCCTCCGAGCCGCGATCTCCACATCCGATCGCTCAGGACGACGACCCGTCCGGCTCCAGGGCGATCCTCCTCGGACCGGAACGCGCGTCCCATCTGCGGCCGCACCCCGAAGACGGCGAAGAAGTCCTCCGTGATCCGCGCGCCGTCCACCCGCTCGGGCGCGTCGTTCCCGGCCAGGTTGAAGGTCGCGTAGCGCACCGCCGCCAGGCGCTCGAAGCTCCGGTTCGCGGCCTTCAGGTCCGCGAAGTTTCCCGCGGAGACTCCGCCGCGGCGGCCCCTCCAGGTCTCCATCACGGCGACCACGCGCTCGGCGTGGTCGAACGGCAGCGGTTTGAGAAGAACCGCGTGGACGAGGCTGAAGATCGCGGTGTTGGCGCCGATGCCGACCGCGAGCGTCAGGATCGCGAGGGCCGCGAAGCCCGGGCTGTGGCGCAGCGTCCGCATGGCGTAACGGACATCCTGGAAAACGGTGTTCATCGGCTCACCTCATTCCGACCGCAACGCCGCGATCGGGTCGACGCGGGCCGCGCGCCGGGCGGCTCTTCGCCAGAGCGCGCAGGGCGTAGCGGAGGTCGTGGAGAAAGCCGCTCAATCTTTTGCCGTCCCGGCTTCGACGTCGATCCGAGCGGTCACCTTCTGCTCGCCCTCGATCCACCCATCCCGCAGGCGCACGATGCGCTGGCCATAGCGCGCGTTCTCTTCCGAATGCGTCACCTGGACGATCGTCGTTCCTTCTTGGTTCAACTTCTTGAAGAGATGCATGATCTCGCGCCCCTGGTCCGAGTGGAGGTTGCCCGTGGGCTCGTCGGCCAGGAGAAGCTTCGGCTTGGCGATCAGCGCCCGCGCCACCCCCACGAGCTGCTGCTGCCCGCCCGAGAGCTGGTTGGGGAACAGGTCCTTCTTGCCCACGATCTGGAAGCGGTCGAGCGTGTCGGCGACGATCGCCGCGCGCTCGGATCCCTTCACGTTGCGGTAGGACAGCGGGATGTCGAGGTTCTCGGCCACCGTCAGGTTGTCGAGCAGGTGGTACTGCTGGAACACGAACCCGACGTGCTTCTTGTTGAGCTCGATGCGGTTCTTCGGCTTCAGGCTGTGGACCTCCTGGTCCAGCAGCCGGTACTGCCCGCGCCAGTCGTGGTCGAGCATGCCGAGGATGGCCAGCAGCGTGGACTTGCCCGCGCCCGACGGGCCCATGACCGTGACGAACTCGCCTTCGGCGATCGCCAGGTCGATGCGCCGCAGGACAAACGTCTCGCCGGCCCGCGTCTGGAAGGACTTCTCGACGTTGGAGAGCTGAATCATCATCGACACACTCCGTCCGCAGAGCCGTTACGGGATCCACGCGCGCCGCGCGCCGGGCCGCCCGGGTTCCGGGGCCAGCGTGCGCAGCCCGTAGCCGAGATCCTGGAACAGCGTCGTCATCGCCTCACTCCGATCTCAGCGCCGCCATCGGGTCGATGCGCGCGGCGCGCCGGGCCGGGGCATAGCAGGCCAGGAGCGCGGAGGCCGCGAGCAGGAGCGCGACGCCCGCATACGTGGCCGGATCCACGGCCCCGACCCCGAACAGGAAGCTCGACAGCAGGCGGCTGGCCGCGAGCGAGATGACCAGGCCGATCCCGAGGCCCAGGCCGGTCAGGCGAAGCCCCTCGAAGAAGAAGCCCCCGACGACTCGGCGCGGCTCGGCACCCAGCGCGATGCGCACGCCGATCTCCGCGGTGCGCTGCCGGACGGACTGGCCCATGACTCCGGCGATTCCGACCGAGGCGAGAAGCAGCGCGAGGCCGGCAAAGATCGCGAGGAGCTGCGTCCGGAAGCGCTCGTGGCCCAGCGACGAGTCCACGATGGCGGTCAGCGCGCGAGCTCCCGGGACGGGAATCAGGGGATCCACCGCATGGACCTTCTGGCGCACCAGGGCGGCCAGGCCACTTTCGCCGCCGCCGCCGCGCACCACGATCTCCATCCACCGCTTCCAGGGCTGCAAAGACTGCGCGTAGGGCGTGTAGACGGCGGGCTCCTCCCCACGCGCAAGGCCGAAGTGGCGGACGTCCGCGACCACGCCGACGATCTCGATCCAGAGCGGCCCTTCCTGACGGGCCCACCGGATGCGGGCGCCGACCGGGCTGGAGCCGGGAAAGTACTCCCGCGCGAACCGCTCGTTGACGACGCCGACCAGCGGCGCCGTCTCCCGGTCCGCCGGCGAGAAGGAGCGCCCCGCCTTCAACGGGATTCCCATGACGCCGAAGTAGTCGCCCATGACGTCTCGCGAGTAGAGCTCGGGCTCGTCGCCCACGGCAACGGCGGGGCGTCCCTCGATGAGGAAGTTGTGATTGAGCGCGTCGCCCGAGAGGGGGACCTCGCTGATCATGGCGGCCCGGACTCCCGGCGCCGCATTGAGCCCCACCAGGACTTGCTCGCGAAAGCGCGTCTGAGCGGGTACCTCGCCGTAGCGCGACTCGGGCAGGTCCAGCCGCACCGCCACGCGGCCTCGGGTGTCGAAGCCGGGCCGAACCGATTGCAGGCGCCAGAGCGCGTTGACGAGGAGCCCGGCTCCCACCAGCAGCACCATCGCCAGCGCGATCTCGGCCACCACGAACGCGCTGCGAAGATGGCCGGCCCTGGCTCCGGAGTGGCCTCGCGGCCCGGCCAGCCCGGCCGCGAAGCCGCGGCTCGAGGCCTTCCACGCCGGGACGATGCCGAACGCGAGCCCCGTCAAGACCGAGACGCCGAACGTGAACAGGATGATCCGGCCATCGATCCCGACGCGCTCCAGGCGCGGCAGCGCGTCCGGCATCCCGGCCAGAAGAAGCTGCGTTCCCCCGGCCGCGAGCAGCATTCCGCACGCGCCGCCGGCGACCGCCAGTACGACACTCTCGGTGAGGATCTGTCGCACCAGTCGCCCGCGGCCCGCGCCGAGCGCCGTGCGGATCGCGAGCTCCCCGCGGCGGGCAGACGCGCGCGCCAGAAGCAGGTTGGCCAGGTTGGCGCAGGCGATCAGGAGCACGATGCCCACGGCGCCCGCCAGGATCCAGAGCGGCCGCCGGCTCTCACCGACGATCTCGTCCAGAAGCGGAACGAAGTCCGGCCGGAGGTTCTTGTCTTCGTCCGGGTGGACGAGCGCCAGGTGCGCCATGGCTGCGGCGAGGTCGGCGCGGGCAGCCTCGGGGGAGACGCCCGGGCCAAGACGCAGAGCGCTGCGGAGCATGTGGGCGCCGCGCGCGCCCGCGGCCAGGGGATAGACGACCCAGATCGGCGCGAAGACCTCGGCCTCGGTCTCCGGAAGCCGGAACTCGGGTGCGAGAACGCCCACGACCGTGTAGGGCTCGCCTCCGAGCGTGATGGACTTGCCTACGATCGATGGATCGCCCGCCCACTGGCGCTGCCAGAGTCCGTACGACAGCGCGGCGACGCGATCGCCGCCTTTGCGGTCGTCGTCGCGCG
>JBASRI010000415.1:0-4269 GCA_049273755.1 Thermoanaerobaculia bacterium | reverse complement strand
CGTTGCGAGCGTCCCGGCCACGTCGATCGCGTGGTTTCGCGCGGAGCGGCGCATCGTCGCTCCGGTGCTCCGCGAGGAGGGCGACGGCCGCTTCTTCTACGACCACGAGGCGACCAACGAGGTGGAGCCGTTCCGGCCGTTCACGGGCACGCTGTACGGCCTCTCCTACGCGGGAAACACGGACGTGGACCAGTTCTCCGACGCCCGAACGCGGGGGTTCGCCCAGACGGCCCAACGCATCTCGTTCGCCGACGAGCGCAAGATCGCCTTGCTGCGGCTGGCCGACGTCCGCGTGGTGGACACCGACGACCCGGCGGCCGCCGCCCGGCCGGAGCTCGAACTCTTCGCCGAGGGAGCGGGCGCGCGGCGCTTCTATCGGCTGCGCGGCGCGACGGCGGTGCGGCTCTTCTACCGAACCCTCACGTTCGCCGCCCCCGGCCAGGCGCTCGGGGGCATGCTGTCGGCCGGCTTTCCCATCGACTCGGTGGCGGCCGTCGAAGGCGGCGCGCCGGCGCCCTCCGCACCCGCACCCCATTCGCTCGGACCGCTGCGCTGGCTTTCGCCCGACGAGTTCGAGCTCGAGCTCGAGACGGCGCAGCCGGCCTGGCTCCAGCTCGCGGTGACCTTCGATCCGAACTGGAGGCTCGAGCTCGACGGCCAGAGGAGGATCCCCGCGCCCTCGGATCTCGCGTTTCTCGGACTGGCAGTGCCTTCCGGACGGCACGCCCTCCGCGGGAAGTACACGGACCCGAGGTTCCCGCTGGGTGGCGGCGTCGCCGTCGTCGCCCTCGCCGGCCTGGCACTCTACACGCGCCGCGGTTCCCCGATACGATAGGCGAAGCCGTGCAACACGCCGACCAGGGACATGGGCTCCGGCGCGACCTCTCGCTCTTCGACACGGTCAACCTCGTCGTCGGCACCGTCATCGGGTCCGGCATCTTCCTGGTTCCTGCCGAGATCGCGCGCGCCGTCCACACGCCCGGATGGATGCTCGCGGTCTGGGTCATCGGTGGAGTCCTCACGATGCTGGGCGCCTTGTCGCTGGCCGAGCTCGGAGCCGCACTGCCCGAGGCCGGCGGCATCTACTCGTTCATCGCGCGCGGTTTCGGTCCCCTGCCCGGATTCCTGTGCGGCTGGATGCTCTTCACGGTGGCCACGTCCGGATCGATCGCGACGCTGGGCGCGGCGTTCCCGATCTACCTCGGCGCCTTCGTGCCGTTGAACCCGACGACGTCGAAGCTCGCGGGCCTCGCGGCCATCGTTCTGCTGACCTGGATCAACATCATCGGCGTCAAGAACGGGGCGCGCGTCGGAAACGTCCTGACGGCGCTGAAGGTCGGCGGGCTGGTCGCGATGGTGATCGCAGTCTTCGTTCTGCCCGGACCGCGGCCCGACGCATCCGCAGTGGCGCACCCGCTGCCTCCGGGGCCCGTGTCGGCCGCGGCCATCGGCGTCGCGCTCGTCGCGGTGCTCTGGGCCTACGAGGGCTGGCACGACGTCAGCTTCGCCGCCGGCGAGATCCACGAGCCGCAGAAGAACTTTCCGCGCGGCTTGATCTTGGGGGTGGCCATCGTCATCGCGCTGTATCTCTCGGCGAACCTCGCGTACCTGCGCGTGCTGACGCCGGCGGAGATCGCCGCGTCCGACCGCGTCGCGCTGACGGCGATGACGAGGGTCACCGGAGCCTGGGGGGGACGGCTGCTCACCGCCGCGATTCTCTGCTCGATCCTGGGCGCGATGAACGCGCTGGTGCTCGCCGGGCCCCGCGCGTATTACCAGATGGCCAAGGACGGGCTCTTCATCGACCGGGTCTCGCGCGTCCATCCCCGCTGGCGCACGCCCGTCGAGGCCCTCCTCTTCCAGGGCCTCTGGTCGGCCTTCCTCGTGCTCATCATCGGGGGGTTCGCGCAGCTCTTCACGTACGTCATCTTCGGCGGCTGGATCTTCTACGCCCTCGCCGTGCTGGCCGTCATCGCCCTCCGGCGCAAGGAGCCCGCGCTTCCCCGGCCCTTCCGCGTGCCGGGCTATCCCGTGGTGCCGCTCCTCTTTGCAGCGACGGCATTCGCCATCGTCGCCAACACGCTCGTCGCCACGCCGCGCGAATCGATCCTGGGGCTCGCGTTCATCGCGCTCGGGATCCCGGTCTATTGGATCCAGCGCCGCTTCGCGAAGAGGCGGCGGACCCCCTGAGGAGCGTCGCGACGCTCAGGACGCCCCGGCGGCCTCGAAGGACTCGCGGATGATCGCGAGCGCCTCTTCGACGTCACCGCGGGTCACGTTGAGTGCGGGAGCCACGCGGAAGACGTTGCCTTCCAGGCCGCTCTTGCCGACCAGCAGCCCGCGCTTGCGGGCCTCCTCGAAGACGCGATTGGTCATCGCCTTTGCGGGCGTCCGGTCGCCGGTCGTCTCGTCCTCGACGAGCTCGATCGCTTGCATGAGACCCATGCCGCGCACGTCCCCGATGGTGCGCGGGAAACGGCGCTGGAGCTCCTCGAAGCCGTCGCGCAGGATCCGGCCCATCCGCTGGGCGTTGCCGGGGAGGTCCTCCTCCTCGATGATCTCGATCGTCGCGTTCGCCGCGGCGCAGGCGGCGGGGTTGCCGCCGAAGGTCGAGATCGTCAGCGCCTTCAGGGACGCCGCGATCTCCGGCGTGGCGATGCAGGCGCCCAGCGGCATGCCGTTGGCGATGCCCTTGGCCATCGTCATGATGTCGGGCTCGACGCCGTAGTGCTCGATGCCCCAAAACTTGCCGCCGGTGCGGCCGAAGCCCGTCTGCACCTCGTCGCAGATGAAGACGCCGCCGTACTTCTTGACGATCCCGACGGCGATCTCGAAGTACTCGGGGGGCGGCGTGATGAAGCCGCCCACGCCCAGGATCGTCTCGGCCAGAAATCCGGCAATCCGGCCCGAGGTCGTCGTGCGGATGAGCTCCTCGATGTCCTTCGCGCAGGCCACGCCGCAGGAGGGATACGTCAGCTTCAGCGGGCAGCGGTAGCAGTAAGGCGCCACCGCATGCTTGACGCCCGGAATCTGCGTGGGCAGCGGGCGCCAGGTCGAGACCGCCGTCAGCGACTGCGCGAGCATGGAGCGCCCGGAGTAGCCGTGGCGCAGGGCCACGATCTCGGAGGCGCCGGTGTGGAGCTGCGCGAGCATGACGGCGGTCTCGTCGGCCTCGGTTCCGGAGGTGGCCAGGAAGCTCTGCTGGAGGCGCCCGGGGGACAGGCGCGCGAGCTTCTCGGCCAGCTCTACGACCGGGAGCGTCGGATAGAGCGTCGAGACGTGCGTCAGGCGGGAGATCTGCGCGCGCACGGCCGCGTTGACCTTTTCGTTGGCGTGGCCGACGGAGACCGTCAGGATGCCGCCGAAGAAGTCGAGGTACTCGTTGCCGTCGGCGTCCTTGATCCGCAGGCCCTTGCCCTCGGTCAGGACTAGCGGCTCCTCGTAGTACTGGATCGTCGCCGGAAGCAAGAACTCTCGGTGCTTTTCGCGGACGCTCTTGCTGAGCTCGCTGGGAGGGGCCTGGGTTTTCGTCGTGCTCATTGGAATCGCTCCCCCCTTGTCATCCCGAGCGCAGCGAGGGATCCCTTTTGAGCTGCCGGATGGCTAAGAAAGGGATCCCTCGGGCCGTCGGCCCTCGGGATGACAGGCGAGCGGGTAAACGCCGTCCTGCGGACGGCGTTGCCTACTGCGGTGGGCTCGCCGTTGGTGGACGGCTTCGCTTCGCCTGTCAAAACCACCTCGAAATGACGACCTTCTTGTCGGTGTAGAACTCGTACGCATCCCGTCCGTGAACCTTCAGGTCGCCGAAGAAGCTGTCCTTGGCGCCGCCGAACGGGAACTGGGCCATGGGCGCGGCGACCCCGATGTTGACGCCGACCATGGAGGCCGTCGCGAGGCGCGCGTACTCGCGCGCCGCCTTGCCGCTCGACGTGAAGATGGACGTGGCGTTCGCGTTGGGATGGGCCTGCATGACGGCGACGGCCTCGGCAAGATCCTTGACCGGCGTAATCGCCGCGACGGGGCCGAAGATCTCCTCCCGGCCGATCGTCATGGCCGGCGAGACGTCGTCGAAGAGCGTGGGGCCGAGGAAGAAGCCCTGGGGGCGGTCGGCCACCGGGTTCTCCCGCCCGTCCAAGACGAGCTTCGCCCCTTCGGCAATCCCCTTCTCGATGTAGCCGAGCACGCGGTCCCGGTGGGACGCGCTGATGACCGGCCCCATCCCGACGCCCGAGCTCGCGCCGTCGCCGACCCGCAGGGCCCGCGCCGACG
>JBASRI010000412.1:0-2974 GCA_049273755.1 Thermoanaerobaculia bacterium | reverse complement strand
TTTGAGGCGTATGCCGCAGAAGTCGCTAGGGTGGACCAGAATAACGACGGAGTTATCTCTGCCCCTGAAGGGGACGTGGATACTGCGTCGGACGGGTTCCCGAATAACGAACGGCTGTTCATTCCTTCCACGGAATTCCGCCGCTTCGCGGTCACCCGGGAAATCAACGACGGGCTCCTGGCGCCGCGTTTTGCCCCGAGCCAGCGCGGATGGGTTCTGAAAGGAAACCTAGTCCAGGTGCACCCAACAGTCCCCGCTTCGCAGGGGCGGGACGCCGACGACCGTTAGGTTAGACACCGGGGCGGCCTCACCGGCCGCCCCTTCCTCTGTCCGGGGCTCGAGACCCACCTCTGAACCTCGTCGAGCTGCACGACGAGTAGGCGTCGGGATCCGGATGAATCACCGTCCCGAAGCCCGCTCGGGCTTTCAAGCGCCCGGTCGGCCGCTTCGTAGAGCTCCCTTCGGCAACTTCATGTCTGATCAGATTTCGGCGACCGGAGCAAGCAATCCCGGTCGTCCAGTGCGAGAAGGGTCACGTAAGACCCGTGTCGCCGCAGAAGCCGGCCGATGACTTTTCGACGCCTAAGAAAGAAAAGGGGGCAGCCGAAGCCGCCCCGTGATCGACATTCGAAGTAAGGAATCACCAGGTCTTGAGGCTGGCTCGGGTTTTCTCCGCGATCGCCGCGATGGCGAGTAGCTGGGCATGGTAGGTCCCGCAAGTGGTTTCTGCCAGGCACTCGACCCCCGCGTCGTCGAGCGCCTCGTCCAGATCCTCAGCTAGCCTGACGATCGACTCGAATGTCTCCCGGATTCTCCGCTGCTCCTTGCGGTACAGGCACTCATGCTCGTTGCACTCCTTCGGCCCCAATCGGGCACCGAGCGGGTCAGGCCGGGATTGCCCAGCCGGGCCATGGATCGGACACCCGTTCTCAGGCTCGGTGACTTCTCGGAGCTGCGTAGGCTTGGACATCGAATTCTCCTTGCCCGCGTCGCGGGCGGTTCGGTTTCTCTTGGGTCCGCCCAATCAGGCGGCTTCGGCCCGGATTTGTCCCTGTTCTGTACCTGAACCTCGCCAATCCACGCATTTCCTCGCCACCGGGGCCGCCGGTAAACTGTTGCGTGGATTGTGTCGGTGTTCCAGGTGGGCGGCCGGCGCGGCCTCTTAAGCCGGTGGTCGTGGGTTCGAGTCCCACACGGCCCACCACGATGAACTGATCCGCGCGCTCAAGAGCCTCGCTCTGATCGGCGGTCGAAGCGATGTCGTACCGAGTGAACACCGAGAGCGTCCGGTGCCCACTCTGCTTCATCGCCACCGAGAACGGCGTCCCAGCGCGGACGAGAGTCCGAATTCCGCTCCGCCTCAGATCGTGGAACAGCCGCCCGGGCAGCTTGATCGCCTCGCACGCCTTCTTCCAGCGACGGCTACCAGGCTGTGTCTGTTGGGCTTCTTCTTGGCCCCGTCGATTGCTTTGATAGTTTAAGCAATCAGGGAGGTGCCCCGCCGCCACGGCGTTCGGGTCGCCACTTGCCAACGTGAGGAGCGACCTGTCAAGAAGTTTCGGTGACAAAGTTTGCCAGTGGCTGGCGACAAAGATCTTGGTTCACCGAAGTTTCAGTAAGCAGATTGGGCGGATCACCACGACGGGCGTCGTGACGGAATTCGGCCTCTCTGCCGGAAGCCGCCCCGTTGGCATTGCCGCCGGTCCGGACGGTAACCTCTGGATCACCGAGCAAGGTGCCGACAAGATTGTTCGTAGGGCGACGGGACCCTGCACGCCCAACACGACCACGCTCTGTCTCACCGACGGTCGCTTCGCCGTCACGGCCTCTTGGTTGACGCCCGACGGTACGGGGGGCGTCAGTCAGGCCCTACCGATGACGAGCGACACGGGTGCCTTCTGGTTCTTCGGCCCGTCCAACGTCGAGGTCGTGACCAAGGTCCTCGATGCGTGTGCGGACTCTTTCCATTCCTTTTGGGTCTTCGCAGGGGGGCTGACGAACGTACAGATGACGCTCAAGTACGTTGACACCCTCCAGGGAGGGTCGAGACTGTACGTCAATGAACTCGGAGTGCCGTTTCGGCCGATCCAAGATGTTTCCGCGTTTGCATGTCCTTGAGATGGCCGAATGGTGAAGTATGAGCACGACTGATCGTAGCCATGTGGCCATGGACTGCGCATGGTCGGGCCTGGCGAGGAATTTCGCGCGGCTTTCCGGATTCGTGTCGAGTCGGACCCGCCGGCGCCGGCTCCTTCCGGGCGGTCATGAGGCTCTTCCGCGGCGCCTGGCCCGGGCCCGGGAGGTAGGATCGCACGATGCACAACACGATCTTTGCGGTCCTCTTCGCCCCGGGACTTTTTGCCGGAATGCTGCTCTTGCAGGAAGCCGGCCGGCACCTTGGCCTGCGTGCGCAAGGGGCGCGGGCCTCGGCGCGGTCTTCGGGCTGATGGGCCTGATGATCTTGCAAACACGCCGGCATGGACGAATTCTCCTTTGCGCTACTCTCTCGTTGTCCTGCTACCGGTCCGATTCCCGCGCAGGCAGGGACCACGATAGAGTGCCGGCGGTAGTTTTGTCCCACACCGCTCCGGCTCCGAGCGACGGAGTTGGAACGCGCGCGCTTCCCGCTCTCGTCGCGGATGGTGAAGCAGTGTTCTTCATCGGAAACAGCTTCTTCGGATGGGAGGACCGGCCTTTGCCGGAGTGGGTCGCAGCCCTCGGAAGAGCCGTGTCGCCGCCGATTCGAATCGTCGTGGGCGCGGATATCCTCTTCGGCAACGCTCCCCTCGCGTCTTTCTTGCGCCACGAGGCTACCCGCGAGGCGCTCGCGTCGCGCAAGTACAAAGTGTTCGTGCTGCAGGGTGAGGAGCTCGAGCCGGTCGATCACAAGAGCGAATTTCATCAGGCAGTTCGAGAATTCAACCGTGCAATCATGGCGTCGGGCGCGCGCACCGTTCTTTTCATGACCTGGGAC
>JBASRI010000404.1:0-3549 GCA_049273755.1 Thermoanaerobaculia bacterium | reverse complement strand
GCGCTCGCGCGGCCGCAGCCGCTGACGCTGAAGGAGATCCAGGGGCAGCTACTCGACGCGAACACGGTCCTCGTCGAATACGCGCTCGGCGAGGAGCGCAGCTTCGTGTGGGCGGTAACGCCGACCTCGCTTGCCAGCCACGAGTTGCCGCGCCGCTCGGTCGTCGAGGCTGCGGCTCGCCGCCTTTACGAGGCGTGGAGCACGGGGAGCGGCGTGGACGCGGCCGAGTCGAGACAGCGGGCGCTCATACTCTCCCGGATGCTTCTCGGACCGGTGGCCGGACACCTCGCAGGCAGGCGGCTGCTGGTCGTGGCCGAGGGGGCCCTCCAGTACGTGCCGTTTGCGGCGCTTCCGTCTCCGTTGCCCGGCTTTGCCGCGCGTCCCCTTGCTATGGATCACGAGGTCGTCAGCCTGCCCTCCGCGTCGACTCTCGCGGTGCTGCGGCGGGAAGCCTCCGGCCGCCCCGCTCCCGAATTGGTCGTGGCTGTCCTCGGTGATCCGGTTTTCGACGCCTCGGACCCCCGCGTCAATGGGACAGCACGACCCTCCGCCGCCTCCCGCCGGCCCGATCCGAGGAGCGATGCGCTGACACGGTCGATGCAGGAGTCCGGCTTTTCGCGCCTCGAGCGGCTCAGCGCCAGCCGCCGAGAAGCCGAGGAGATTGGCGCGTTGGCAGGCCCGGGGATGGGGCTGACCGCGCTCGATTTCCGGGCTAGCCGGCGCACGGCCCTCAGTTCCGAAGTTGGGAAGGCCCATATCATTCACTTTGCTACCCACGGCCTTCTCGACAGCCTGCATCCGGAGTTCTCTGGAATCGTCCTTTCTCTCGTGGACGAGCAGGGGCGGCCGCAGGACGGCTTCCTCCAGACGCGCGACATCTACCGCATGAAGCTTTCCGCCGATCTCGTGGTGCTTTCGGCCTGCCAGACCGCGCTCGGCAAGGACGTACGCGGAGAAGGGCTGGCCGGGCTCTCGCGCGGTTTCATGTACGCCGGAGCGCCTCGCGTCGTGGCAAGTCTCTGGCGAGTACCGGACCGCGCCACGGCGGAATTGATGAAGCGCTTTTACGACGGAATGCTAGTCCGAGGCCTCCGGCCCGCGGCCGCGTTGCGCGGGGCGCAAATGGCGATCCGAAGTGAGAGGCGCTGGTCCTCGCCCCATTACTGGGCCGCGTTCACGCTCCAGGGCGACTGGAACTGACCGGCCGATGGCGCTCGAGGAGCTTTCCGCCGCAAGCCCGTCGGACCTCGTCGGGCGGATCCGCCGGGGGGACCGGGACGGCGAGGACGAGCTCGTGAGCCGGTACCGGCGAGGGTTGGCGTTCATCCTGAATCGCGCGAGCGGCAACACGTCCACGGCCGACGACCTTCTCCAGGATACATTTCGGATCGCTCTGGAGAAGATCCGGCGCGGCGATCTGCGCGAGCCGGACAGGCTTTCCGGATTCCTCTGCGCGCTCGCGCGCAATCTCGTTGTCGACCACTTCCGCAAGGTCGCAGCCCGGCGGCTTCCGAAGAACATCGAAAACGTGGCACTCGTGAGCATCGCCCCAGACCCGCTCGAGAAGGTCCTGCGGACGGAGCGCGCCACGCACGTCAGGCGCGTGCTTTCAGAGCTGACCTCCGACCGGGATCGCGAGGTTCTCTTTCGTTTCTACATCGCCGAGGACGACAAGGTCGCAATCTGCCAGGATCTTGGCCTGTCGAGCCTCCACTTCAACCGGGTTCTTTTTCGCGCCCGGGAGCGATACCGGGAGCTTTATCGCGAATCGGGGAAAAAAACGTGAAAGGGCCGAGATAATGAGACCTCGAGTCGCGCATTTGGAGTGAGATGGACCACGCGCTGATCGACGAGAACCAGGTCGCCGACCGGTATCTCATGGGCAAACTGGCGGAGGATGAGAGATGTCGCTTCGAGGATCATCTCGTTGGCTGCCCCAGGTGTCTCGATGCGCTCGAGGCGCTCGAGGGGCTTCGGGATGGGCTCAAGGAGCTTCCCGCGGTTGAGACCGCGCAGGTACCCGACAGCGTGGCGTTGCCCCCTCAGTCCCTGCCTGGGAGTGGGCGCCCAATGATTGCCTTCCTCGCGGCCGCTTGCCTCTTGCTGGGCATCCTCGTTTCCGCCTTTTTCTACCGAGAGCTTCGCCGCACCCGGCAGGAGCTGGCGGACGCCCGCAAGCTCTCCAGTCAGTCGCAGCGCTCCGAGGCCGAGCTCCGGCAGGTCCTCGAACGTGGGAGAACTGTGGCGGCGCCGCTAGCGGCCTCGGTCTTCTCGCTCAACCTGACCCGCGGCGTACCTTCGTCGGAGCCCGAGAATCGGGTCCTTCTCGGCAAGTCGTCCGGGTGGGTGGTCCTGGCGTTTGACCGCCCGGACCTCCCAGGTTTCTCGAGCTACCAGGTCAGACTCTCCGGGGCCGACGGACATCCGGTCGGCAATACAGTCAAGCTGGAAGCAACCACCGGTGAGACGCTAGCCGTGAGCCTTCCCGCCAGCTTGCTCACGCCGGGCGACTACGCTCTCACCGTCGAAGGGCTCGGCCCGGCTGCGGTCGAGCCGCTCGCTGTCTATCGTTTCCGGGTCGTCTCCCGAAAGTAGCGGTGGTGCTTGCCCCCGCGCGGCCCCTTCATCATCACCCAAGCCTGAGATAGTTCGACCCTTCCCTGCACTCTTGTGGATGAGTCAGGCCCCGGCAGGCGTGGCCGGGGGGGCGTCCAGGATTCTCGATCGAACAGGAGGGGAGGATGGCCAGACCAAGCAGGAGGGCTTCGGAAAGATACCGCTCGGCGGTTCTCGGGATGCTGGCGGCGCTGTGCGCGAGCGTCGTCGTTGCTCAGACGGTGCCCAAAGGGAAGTTGCTTCCGACGACGCGGCACGCGCCCGACGAGTTTGGGACGCAGGACTACACGGTGACGACCATTTCGGCCACTTCGTTCACGCCGGGGTCCAACAGAGAATCGGCCGTCGATCATCTTTACGAAACCTATGGCAACAAGGCTCGCTACTTCAGAACGTTTGGTGGGAATGGTTGTCTCCAATCCGGGGAGCTCGGGGAGCTTTACGCTACCGTGAATATTCCTTCGGGTGCCGTGATCGATTTCATCGGTCTCGAGACCACTTCTCCCTTTGGTTTCGCCTGGGGAGTCTCGCTTTACCTCGTTGACCAGTCCGGCACGAGAACCACTATCGGGAGTTTCTCCAGCACACAGCACAACAATTTTGCCAGCGATTACAACGCGAGCCCGCTGGGCTTCCAGCTCGGTCAAAACGTGCACAACGCTCTCGTGCTCAATGTCGAAGGAGCCGGCAACGGCAACGGCGCTTTTCCTTGCCCCCTCTTCTCATGGGTGGAGATCTGGTGGAAGCGCGCGGTGAGCCCGGCGCCGGCAACCGCCTCCTTCAACGACGTCCCGACGAGCCATCCCTTCTTCCAGTACATCGAGGCGCTCAAGGCCTCCGGAATCACCGGCGGGTGCCAGGCCAGTCCGCCGCTCTACTGTCCGAATAATCCCGTGACGCGAGGGCAGATGGCGGTGTTCCTCGCGAAGGCGC
>JBASRI010000402.1:0-3883 GCA_049273755.1 Thermoanaerobaculia bacterium | reverse complement strand
GAGGCGCGCGGCGCCGCCAGGAGCACGAGCGCCCCGAGGGCCAGGGCCCGCGCGATGCGCTCCGTCAAAGTCCTTCCTCGTGGGCGCCGCAAGGGCGACGATTCGTCTCCCTCCTCACACCCTCACGCGCAACCGCAGCGTCTCGAATCACGGTCGTTCATTCGGCTCATCGAAAAGTCGCGGCATTATCCCAGAGACGGGTTGGGCCGGAAAAACGACGCCCGGGCGCTTCCGGCGGGCCCGTGGATAATGCCGCCCCGTGCCGACGCTCTTCCTGGCGGTCCTGGTCGTCTATCTTGCCGCCGTCCTCGCGATCGGCCTGGCCTGGAGGCGGCGCGCCGGCCGGGACGAGGCTTCCTACTTCGTGGCGGACCGTTCGCTTTCGACCTTCTGGACGTTCACCGGCCTCGCATCGCTGACCACCGGGGGCTCGACGACGATCGCGCTCGCCGCCCTCGTCTATACCCACGGGCTGCCCGGTCTCTGGCTGGATCTGGCCGGAGCGCTGGGGCTCGTGGCGCTGGGCCTCTTTCTCGCCCGGCGCGTGCGCCGCGAGGGAGCCGTGACCCTTCCGGAGATCCTCGGCCGGTACTACGGTGAGCCGGCGCGGCGCGTGGCGGCCGTGCTCGTCGTCGCCGCCGAAATCGTCTGGTTCGCGTTGCTGACCGAGGCGACCCAGGTGGTCCTGACGACGGCGATCGGCGTGGAGCCGAACCTCGCCATCGTCGTCTCGACCGCCGCCTTCGTGGCCTACACGGGGCTTGGAGGTCAGTTCGCCGTGGTCCGCACGGACCTGCTCCAGTACGGTTTGATGCTGATCGGGATCCCGGGCATCGCCTTGTGGGCGGCGCTCATCCGGGCGCACGGACTCCGGGGCCTTGCGCCGGAGCTCATGCGCTTCCCGACCTCGCCAACCTTCCGCGCTTCCGACGTCGTCGCGATGCTCGTCCTGGTCGGTCTCCCGCACCTCGTGGGCAGCGACGTCTATCTCAAGCTCTCCTCCAGCCGCGACGAGGACACGGCGCGGCGAGCGTCGCTCCTGGCCGCGGGCTCGAAGGTCCTCTTCGGGCTCTCGGTGGCGGCGATCGCGCTCGCCGCCCGCAAGGCGCTGCCTCCCGTCGCCCCGACGCAGGCCCTGCCTGCCGCGATCATGGCGTTCGTCCCTCCCGCGCTTTCGGCGCTGGTTCTCGTGTCTCTCGTCGCCACGATGCAAACCTCGGCGGACGTGGTGCTGCTGTCGGCGACCGCCGTGACAGCGCGCGACCTGCTGCCGGCGCTGCTCGGCCGTCCGGTTCCCCTCTCGCTCACCCGCTTCTTGCCCGCGGCCTTCGGGGCGCTCGGGCTCGCCACCGCGCTCGTGCTCGATCGGGACGTTCTGGAGACGCTCAGGCTCGGCTATTCGATCTTCGCGGCCGGGCTGATCCTCCCGGTGCTCGCGGCCTTTCTGCCGGGGCGGCTGCGCATCCCGACCGGCGGCGCGATCGTCGCGATGGCGCTCGGCGGCGCGACCGCCGCCGCGGGACGCTTCTTTCCGGCGCTCTCCGGCGGACGCGATCCCGTTCTGCTGGGCACCGCCGTCAATGCCGCCGCGCTCGCGGTGTCGTTTCTCGCCGCCCGGATCCGGTCCGGCCTGGCTCCCGGGTCCTGACGACGCTCTACTGCCCCCGAGGCGGCGCTTCTCCGAGGCATTCGTACGCCGCCTCCTCGGGGGAGCGGATCACCGCGAAGTCCCAGAAGCCCTTCTCGCCCTCCCACTCTCGGAGAGGCTGGAACACCACGACGTGCGCCGGGCAGCCGACCCGCTCGAAATCCACGACCGCCAGACCCGGCTGCTTGACGGCCAGGCGTACGTCCCGAGCGTCGGGAAACCGCTTCTTGACGAGCTCGACCGGGTCCAGCGTCCAGGGAGCGTCGGCCGCGGCTCGCCGTTGCCGTTCCTGCAGGCGCGCGAGGTCGCTCGCGAACGTCGGCTGGTGTACCAGGCCCCAGTAGGCCAGGTCGACGTCGCCCCCTCCCCACTCGGGCTCGAGGCTCTCCGAGAGGATGCGGAACTTGCGCTCGCCGAAGACGAAGTTCGAGCCGAGGGTGAAGCTGCGGTACCGCGGAGGCAGATCCTTGTTGATGAACGTATCGACGGCGATGTTGCGGGTGATGCCCTCGGGACCGAACGAGATGTCGACCGCCGACTTCGGCAGCGCGATCCCGAACGTCTCGGTCAGGCGCCCCCCGTCGAGGCGGAACACGCGCGTCTCGGAGACGCGCGGCTCGCCCGCGTGCAGGATCTGGAGGGCCACCTGCCGCCGGTCGTCGAAACGGAATGGGATGCTGTAGAAGGCGAAGAGCTCGTCGCACCTGGCGGGGTCGTCGGTCTGCCGGCAGCGCAGCGGCAGGTGTCCGGCGAGCAGCAGATCCCACTCGCTCCCCTTGCCCCGCTTGAAGACAGCCAGGATCGGGTTCTCGAAGGGCAGCCGCGTCCGCGACACGAAGCCGACGGCGGGAATGTCCGGGGGGAGGCTGCGGTACGTGCCGATGCCCTCCACGAGGGCCTCCGGCACCCCGTCGTTGTCGAGATCGACTTCCTCGACACGCGTGATCTTCGAGAAGCTCACGCTGCGGTTCTCGTAGCGGCCCTCCCGGCGCTCGGGCGCCGCTCCTTTCTTGAGGGAGCCGGGCGCGCGCTCGGGCGGCACGGGCGTGGGGATGCGGGTCGGCGCGGGCGTTGGGGGCCGCTGGGCCGCGGCCGCGACGGTTGCCAGGGCGCACAGACCGGCCAGAAACCGGACGCGAACGGTCGGCGTCATCGCGTGTAACGACCAATTTACCAGAGTGAGGCTGGAATAGGCTCTCGCCATGCGCGTCTTCGACTGCCACGTCCACGTCCAGCCCTGGGAGCAGATGCGCCCGGAGGTCCGGACCCTCATGACGGCGGGACGCCGCGATCTGCCCGAGATCCAGAAGGTCCTCTCGGACCCCGGCGCGCTGCTCGCCTTGATGGACCGCGACGGCGTCGAACGCGCGGCCCTCATCAACTACGTCGCCCCCGAGGTCATGGGGTTCGACGCGTCCGCCAACGACTGGGTCGCGCGCTACGTGCGCGGGCACGAGGATCGGCTCTACGCGGTCGGCTCCGTGCATCCGCGCCACACCCGGGATGCGGGGGGCGAGGCCCGCCGTCTCTTCGAGCGGCTCGGCATTCGCCTCTTGAAGATCCATCCGCCGCACCAGGTCTTCGCCGCCAACGCGTACCTCGACGGCCTGCCCGGGCTCGCCGACGTCTATGGCGTCGCGCAGGAGCTGGGCCGGCCCGTCACGATCCACACGGGCACGTCGATCTTCCCCGGCGCCCGCAACCGCTTCGCGGATCCGATGGCCGTCGACGACGTGGCCGTGGACTTCCCGCGCCTGAAGATCCTGCTCGCGCACGCGGGACGCCCGCTCTACATGGAAACCGCGGCCTTCCTGGTGCGACGGCACCCGAACGTGCACCTGGACCTCTCCGGGATCCCGCCCAAGAAGCTCCTCGACTATCTCCCGCGCCTCGAGGAGCTTTCGGAGCGCTGCCTCTGGGGCACGGACTATCCCAGCCCCGGCGTGGTCTCCATGAAGGGCAACCTCGAGGACTTCCTTGCGCTGCCCTTGTCCAAGACCGCGCAGGAGCGGATCCTCTGGAGCAACGCCGAGAGGGTATTCAGCGGGTCGTGAGTCCCGCGTCGGGGCTACCGCGTGACTGCAGCAATCGTCCGCGGCGCGAATAGTCTCCCGAGCGAAGCGAGGGAGGAGGTTCGCGCCGCGGGAGCGAAGCGCAGCGAGGGACCAGGCTTGCGGTCGAGCGCGCATCCGCGCGAGCCGCACGCCGGTGCGCCCGAGGGGCGCAGGTCCCGAG
>JBASRI010000390.1:0-1726 GCA_049273755.1 Thermoanaerobaculia bacterium | reverse complement strand
GCGCTCGCTCGCGTGGCGGTTCCTGCGCCGCCGGCTTCTCTGGCGGGGCCGCGGCTACGACGCCGGGCGCGCCCGTTTCTAAGCGGCCTGCCGGGCGCCGGGTAGAATTCCGCCGTGCTGTATCGCTTCGACCACGTTCGCAAGAGCTACGGCCCCAAGGAGGTGCTGCGGGAGGCGACCTGGCAGCACAACCCGGGGCAGAAAGTCGGCCTGGTCGGCAAGAACGGCGCGGGCAAGACGACGCTCCTGCGCATCGCCCTCGGGCGGGAGGAGCCGGACGGCGGGGAGTTCGTCAAGGCGAACGCCGCCCGGATCGCCACGGTGGACCAGGCGCTCGAGGCCGACCTCGCCGAGACGCTGCACGACTATGCGGCCGGAGCCTTCGCGCACCTTCACGCGATCGAGTCCAAGCTCCGGGACTTGGAGCACCGCATGGCGGAGGGGGACTCCTCCGCAGCGCTCCACGACCGCTACGACGCGCTGACCCATCGCTTCGAGAACGAGGGCGGCTACGAAATGGTGGCGGAGGTCGAGAAGGCGCTCTCGGGGCTGGGCTTTTCCCGGGAGGATTTCGGCCGCCGGCTCGGCGAACTCTCGGGCGGCCAGAAGAACCGCGCCATGCTGGCCCGCGCGATCCTCGCCTCTCCCGACGTGCTCCTGCTGGACGAGCCCACCAACCACCTCGACTTCAACGCCGTGGAGTTTCTGGAGGACTACCTCGCGCGCTCTCGCCGAGCGTACCTCGTGGTGACGCACGACCGTCGTTTCCTGGACCGCGTCGCCGAGGAGATCGTGGACCTCGAAAACGGTCGGCTGACAGCCTACTCCGGCGGCTACAGCGCGTACCGGCGGCAGAAGGCCGAGCGGACCCTGACCGCGCAACGGGCCTTCGAAAAGCAACAGGAGTTCATCGGGAAGGAGCAGGAGTACATCCGCCGCAACATCGCTGGCGTCAACTCCCGTCAGGCCAAGGGCCGACGCACGAAGCTCGCGCGCGTGGAGAGGCTCGAGAGACCGGCCGCGGACGGGACGTCGGTCGCGTTCCGCTTCGACGCGGCACGGATTGGGGGACGCAGCTTCCTGCGCGCCAAGGACCTCGACGCCGGATACGCTCCGGGCGCGCCGATCGTGAAGGGGGCGAGCTTCGAGCTGCTGCGCGGCGAGCGCCTCGCGATCCTCGGCGAGAACGGCACGGGCAAGACGACGCTCTTGAAGACGCTGGCCGGAAGGCTGGCGCCGCTCGCCGGAACCATGGCGACCGGCCACGACGTCTCGATCGGCTACTACGACCAGGAGCTCTCGGACCTCGACCCCAGGCGGCGCGCGATCGACGCGGTGTGGGACGAGCATCCCGGGGAGACGGAAGAGGCCATGCGCTCCTACCTGGCCCGCTTCGCCTTTCGCGGCGACGACGTCTTCGCGCCAATCGAGGGGCTCTCGGGGGGCGAGAAGGGGAGACTCACGCTCGCCGTCGTCATGCGCCAGCGCCACAATCTCCTGCTCCTGGACGAGCCGACCAACCATCTCGACCTGGACTCGCGGGAGGCGCTCGAAGAGTCGCTCGAAGAGTTTCCGGGCTCGATCGTGTTCGTCTCTCACGACCGCGCGTTCATCGACCGGCTGGCCACCCGCGTCCTCGATCTGCGGCAGGGTCGCGCCGTGGGGATGCCCGGCAACTACTCCGAGACGGCCGAAGCGCGCCGGCAGCGCCGGGAGCGCCCCGAGC
>JBASRI010000160.1:0-9611 GCA_049273755.1 Thermoanaerobaculia bacterium | reverse complement strand
CCACCTGGCCTTCGGCCATCCCTACGCCGAGCACACCGGCGCGAGGTGGAAGAGCACGACGCACATCGACGTCGTCGGCCGCAACTTCGATATCTGGATCGACGGGGACCGGGTGATGAAGGCGGGGAAGTTCCTGATCTGACCGCGCCGCCGTCGCCAGCGGCGACGGCAGAGCGGTCATCCCGAGGGCACCAGCCCGAGGGATCCCTTTCATAGATTCGCAAGCGGCTCAAAAGGGATCCCTCGCTCCGCTCGGGATGACAAACAAAGAGGCGCGGCGTACCGCAGCGCTACTCGCCGGTCATCCCGAGGGCGCCAGCCCGAGGGATCCCTTCCATAGATTCGCAAGCGGCTCAAAAGGGACCTCGCTGCGCTCGGGATGACAGGCGACTCGGGATGACAAAGCGGCGATAGCATCAGCGTTTCGATGATCCCGTCCTTGCGCCGCGACTACAACGCCGCCTACACGGCCAAGCGGTATCGAACTTACCAGCGACGCCTCGAGGAGCGCGGCGGCATGGAGATCCCCTTCCGGCTGGCCGAGTCGCCGGTCTTCCTACCGCCGGAGCTGCGCGACGAGATGGTCGAGGCGTCCTTCGAGATCTTCCGGCAGCTCTCGACTCCCACGGCGCTCGTGCGCTCCAAGGCCGCCGTCCCAATCGCCTTCGACGTCCCGGACTGCGATCCGCTGCCGGTCTTCGGGGTCACCGATTTCGCCGTCACGCGCGGGAAAGACGGGCGGCTGGCCCCGAAGCTGATCGAGCTCCAGGCCTTCCCGACGCTCTACGGGTTCCAGCTCGCCCAGTGCGAGGAGCTCGCGCGCATCACGCCCGGGGGCGAATCGCTCGGCTGGTATCTCTCCGGCCTCGACACCGCAGGCTACGAGAAAGTCGTGGGCGACGCGATCCTCGGCGGCCACCCTCCCGAGAACGTCGTGCTCTTGGACCTGGATCCGCCGCACCAGAAGACAGCGATCGACTTCGCGTTCACCGAGAAGCTCTGGGGCGTGCGAGCGGTCGACCCGGGCGAGATCGAGAAGCGGGGCCGCGAGCTCTGGTACCGGCCCGGCGGGAAGCCGACGCGCATCCTCCGCATCTACAACCGCCTGATCTTCGACGAGCTCGAGGCCAAGGGAGGCAAGCTCCCCTTCGACTTGACCGAGCCGCTCGATGTCTCGTGGGCCGGGCATCCCAACTGGTACTTCCGCTGGTCCAAGCACTGCCTGCCGGAGCTCGACCATCCGGTCGTCCCGGAGGCTCGATTGCTCTCCAACTTCGCGGCGCCGCCGGCGGACCTCCAGAACTGGGTTCTCAAGCCGCTCTTCTCTTTCGCGGGGTCCGGAGTCAAGGTAGACGTCACTCCGGCGGACCTGGCCGCGGTCCCCGCCGAAGAGCGCGCGCACACGCTCCTGATGCGCAAGATCGAATACGCTCCCGCGATCGAGACGACCGACGGCAACTTCTCCAAGGTCGAGGTCCGGGTCATGTTCGTCTGGATGGACGGCAAGCCCTTGCCCGTCACGACGCTCGCGCGCCTCTCCCAGGGCAAGATGATGGGCGTCGCCTTCAACAAGGACCGGACCTGGGTCGGATCGTCAGGCTGCCTCTGGCCCGCGTAGAATCTTCGCGCACACCATGACGCTGTCTGCGGGCTCGCGCCTCGGCCCCCACGAGATCCCGGGCCTGATCGTTAGCCTCGATTGGGCCTTAAGACTGAAACGGTAGCGACGCCAGGCATAGAATCGCCCCTCAAGCGATGCCACTCCTGGCAGGCTCGCGCCTCGGCCAGTACGAGATTCTCGCACCGCTCGGTGCGGGCGGGATGGGTGAGGTCTACCGGGCGAGAGACACGAAGCTCGACCGCGAGGTCGCGATCAAGGTTCTGCCGCCCGACATGGCAGAAGACGTGGCGGCGCTCGCCCGCTTCGAGCGGGAAGCCAAGGCCGTCGCCGCCCTCTCGCACCCCAACATCCTCGCCATCCACGACTTCGGATCCTCCAACGGCGTCACCTACGCCGCCATGGAGCTTCTCTCCGGAGAGACGCTGCGCCAGCGGCTCGACCACGGAGCGCTCCCGGTTCGTCGCGCCGTCGAGATCGCCCGCGAGATCGCTTTGGGCCTGGCCGCCGCGCACGAGAAGGGCGTCGTGCACCGTGATCTGAAGCCCAGCAATCTGTTTTTGAGCCGAGACGGTCTCGTAAAGATCCTGGATTTCGGTCTGGCAAGACAGGCCCGGCCGGCCGCACAGGAGGCGACTCTGTCCGACCGTACCGAGCCCGGCAAGATCGTCGGGACGGCGGGTTATATGTCCCCCGAGCAGGTCCGCGGTAAGTTGGCCGACCAACGTTCCGACATCTTCTCCTTCGGCGCCGTTTTCTACGAGATGCTCACGGGCAAACGCGCGTTCAAGGGCGACACGTCCGTCGAGACGATGAACGCGATCCTGAGGGCAGAGCCGCCGACGCTCTCCGGCAGCGGCGGCCTCGTCCCGCCGGCCGTGGAGAGCGTCGTCGCGCATTGCCTCGAGAAGCAGCCCGGCGAGCGATTTCAATCCGCGCGGGATCTCGCCTTCGCCCTCCGGTCTCTGAGCGGGAGCTCGGCATCGGGAGCGGCTCCCCCGATCCCGGCCAGAAACTCCTGGAGCAGGCACGCAACGCTCGCCGCTGCCGTCGTCGCGGCCGCGGCGTTGGGTCTCTGGGCGGGCGATCAGTACGGCAGAGGTCAGCGTAAGACCGGCGTGCCGGCGTTTCGGCGATTGACGTTTCGGCGCGGCAATCTGCTCTCGGCCAGGTTCGCGCCGGATGGGAAGACGGTCGTCTATTCGGCCGCATGGGAAGGCAAACCCGCCGAGCTCTTCTCCGTCCGCACCGACTCAGGCGAGTCGAGACCGCTCGACATCGCGCGCGCTGACATCGCGTCGATCTCCTCGAAGGGAAATCTCGCGATCCTGCTGAAAGCCGTCGGGCTCTTCAGTGCAAACACCCAAGGGACCCTGGCGCGCCTGCCGATCGGCTCCGGCGCGCCGCGAGAGCTGCTCGAGGATGCGTTCGGCGCGAGCTGGGCGCCAAACGGCGAAGACCTCGCGGTCCTTCGGCAATTGCCGGACGGCAAGTACCGACTCGAGTACCCGATCGGGCATCCGCTGTATGACTCGCCCTTCCTCAGAGGGCCCATCGGGGTCTCCCCCGACGGAGAGCTGGTGGCCGTGATGGAGCCGGAAGGGGACAACGACGGGAGGAGAACGCTCTGGGCTATCGACCGACGGGGCGAGAAGCACGCTCTTGCGACCTTCGACCAGATGCCCCCCGGCCTCGCCTGGTCTCCCGATTCCCGCGAGGTCTTCTTCGTCGGAGGAAAGACGAGCGAGAACCTCGCCCTACGCGCCGTCGACCTGTCGGGGCGCGAGCGCGTGCTTCTGCCGTTTGTGGGTTCCGGCCTGCGTCTCCACGACTTGGCCGCCGACGGCCGGTTCCTGCTCGAGCATTCCTCCCGGCGAAGAGGCCTGGTGTGCCGTCCAGCCGGCGACACGCATGAGCATGAAATCGCCTGGCTCGACGGCTCCGAGATCCGAGGTCTCTCCAACGACGGCCGCACGATCCTGTTCCGCGAGGGCGGGGATGGCGGCCGGGGTCCTGCAGGCGGGGTGTTTCTGCGCCGCTGCGATGGCTCGCCTGCAGTGCGTCTCGGAGACGGCGAGCCAGAAGACATCTCGCCAGACGGCAAGTGGGTGCTCGCAATGGTCGGATCGGAACGGGAAATCGTGATCCTCGCGACCGGCCCTGGCTCTTCCCGAAAGGTCGCGGCGGCCGGAATCAAGCCGATCTGGGTCCAGTTCACGCCGAACGGCAAGAGCATCGCGATCGTTCACACAGGCGAGAACGGGCAGTTCCATCTCTCCGTGCTGAACCTCGAGGACGGCCGCCTCAGAAAAGTGCCGACTCCCGAGATCACATCCAGAGGTCTGGCGTTCTCTCCCGATGGAGCGCGCGTGGCCTACGTCACGAAGGAGCTCAAGCTCGTGAGCGTGCCCCTCTCCTCGGAGGGCGCGCCCCGAGAGCTGCCGGGCCCCCCCATCGAGAGCCGCGAGGGCGTCTTCCAGTGGAGTGCCGACGGCAAGTTCCTGTACCTCGTGTGGGCGTCGGGAGTGCCGGCGCGAGTCTCACGACGTGAGATCGCGACCGGAAAGACTTCGCCTTGGCTCGAGCTTCAACCCGCGGACGTCGCGGGCGTGACTGGCGTCGCCCCCATAGAAGTCACTCCGGATGGCGGCTACGCGTATAGCTATCTCCGCACCCAGTCTTCCGACCTCTACGTCGCCGAAGGTCTGAAATAGCTCAGGCCCTTCTCTCGGTCCGCGTCGTTTCCGGCGACATCGACCGGAAAACCATCGTCTCGGGCCCGATGCGGACCTCGTCGCCGTCGGAGAGGGGCGAGCGGCGCTCGATCTTCTTTCCGTTCAGGTGCGTCCCGTTCTTGCTCTCGAGGTCCTCGAGCGTCGCTTTACCTCCCGCGACGAGGATCCGCGCGTGGCGCCGCGACACCGACGGATGGTCGATCCAGAGAGCCACGTCGGGGTCGCGCCCAACGACGTTCTCCCCTTCCAGGAGCTGAACCTCGCGGGTCTCGAGCACCAGCCGGTACCGCGGCTCCGGCCGCCGGCCGCCCAGCTCCTCCGCGACTCGGAGCGGCCGGTCGGCGGCCGCGCGGACCGCAGCCTCCCAGCGGTAACCCTCGCGCCGGATCGTGGAGATGAACATTGCCCCCTTGGCGCCGAAAGCCTTCCTCAGCTCGGCCACCTGGAATCGCAGCGCGTCGTCGGTAACGGCCGCGTCCGGCCAGACTTTCTCGACGATCTCCTCGCGCGTCAGGAGCCGCCCCGGGTTGTGCAGGAACAGCAGCAGGAGCTCGCGGCTCTTGTGGGTCAGCGGGATCTCCGCTCCATCTTTCAGCAGACCGTGGCTGACCGAGTCGTAGAGGAAGGGCCCGAATCGGTACGCCATGTGCGTCGAGATCTCACGTACATCTTATGTCCACCTCCGGACAGGGGCGCCCCCGCGTGCGACAGTGCAAGAGGAAGAAATAGAAAGGAGGCGTCCCATGAACAAACGCCTTGGAACCCTGATCGCGGCTCTCTCTCTGGTGGCGGTGGCGGCAGTTGGTAACGCGGTGACGGGCATTCCGCAGCCGGTGCCGTCCCCCCGACCGGGCCCCTGCTTCAACGTGAAGCTCCCGTGCGCGCCGGCCCCGTGCTCTCCGACCTCGCCTCGGTCCTGCCGGGGCGTGAGAACGGCCACTCGCTAGCACGCCGAACGACCGCACTTCGTGCGCGCGTCTAAGGCCGCCGGTCCGTTCGCCGGCGGCCGCCCTTTTTTGCCTACGGCACGTAGCTCCGGATCTGGGTCTTCCACCACGGCCAGTCGTGGCCGTACGGGGCGTTCCAGACGCTGCCGCGGTTGCGGATGCCCTTCGCGTTGAGGATCTCGAGCATCGTCGTCGTGCCGGAGAGGATGTTGTCGGTCTCGCCGGTGACGATCGCGATGTCCATCGAGGACAGCCTCCGAACCCAGTCGCCGTCCATGTTGGGAACGTTGGCCGTCGGGCAGTGGAAATAGCAGATCTCGTCCCAGTACCCCTCCAGGAAAGAGTGGATGTCGTACTTGCCGGAGAAGCCGATGACTTTGTCCACGACGTCGGGATGCCGGAACCCGAAGTTTGCCGCGTGGTACGCGCCGAACGAGCAGCCGAGGGTCGCGACGCGGCCGGCGTTGCCCCCGCGGCTCCGGGCGAACGGAACGACCTCCCCGTAGATGTACCGGTCGTACTCGTCGTGCCGGCGGATGCGCGCCGCCGGGTGCTTCTCCGTGGCGTAGAAGCTCTCGGCGTCCACGCTGTCCACGCAGCAGACCTGGATCGCGCCCTTCTCGATCAGGTCGGCGACCGCGCCCACGAGGCCGAAGTCCTCGTTCTGGTAGAAGCGCCCCTGCGAGGTGGGGAACCAGATCATGGGCTTGCCCGCGCGGCCGAACCAGAGCAGCTCCATCTTGCGTCCGAGCGAGGGCGAGTCCCACGCGATGTATTCGCGCTGCATCGAGTCCGCCTTTCCCTGTGCGTGGCCGAGAAGCGGCGGAATCTTGCCACAGTCGCGGCGGGCGGCGAAGCAGCTTAGAGCAGGACGAGCTTCCCGCCTCCGAACGTCAGGAAGATCAGGTTCATCGTGATCAGCATCAGGTCGTAGTGCCAGCCCGAGGCGTTCTTTCCCCAGAAGCCCGTCTTCCAGACGAAGATCTTCCTCTGGATCGCGCCGAGCATCACGAGGATCAGCACGAGCGCCGCGGGCTGGATGAGAATCCCCGCCGCGACACCGAGCGCGCCGGTCAACTCCGCCACGCCCAGAAGGACCGTGAACGCCGGGCTCATGCCAATGCTCTGAGCCCGCTCCTTCGGTCTGCGGGCATGCGCGAGCCCGCTCGAAAAGAAGATCACCGCTACGATCAGCCGGAGTGCCAGGAGAGCCCAATCGCCATAGATCGCCAGGTTGGGCCAGAGCATGAAGGCCTCCTCTCCCGCGAGCGCCTGCGCCCGAGAGCGGCCATCCGTGCGCCAGGTGCGATAATCCCCGCCCACGGGGCGTAGCGCAGCGGTAGCGTACCTGCTTTGGGAGCAGGTGGTCGCCAGTTCGATCCTGGCCGCCCCGACCATGTCTTTAATGAGTTAGCGAGCTGCGCCGCAGGGCGCCCGCTCGTCGGTGCACTCACGGTGCACTTGATGGCTTATCACCTACCTCGGACTCTCGCTTGTGATCCGCCGGCTGCGGCCGACCTCCAGTCCAGGACAACGAGCCCATGGCCCGCTGCATCATCCGGTGGTGGGAGACCTCAGTTCCACCTGGGATACCAGTGGTCAGGTGGACGCGGCGAAATTGGCCGTGCCGGCGTAGACCGCAGTGATCGAGTGCGTCCCACTCGAGAACGTAGTGACGTTGACAGTGGCGACGCCGCTCGAACGGTTCTTCGTCCCGAGCGTTGTCGCGCCATCCTTGAACGTCACCGAGCCCGTCGGCGTCGCATAGGCCGACGAGACTGTTGCGATCAACGACTTCCTCCGGGATCAGCCTGACCTCGTCCATGGCGGCAACCCTATCGCGACCCGCGATTTCGCCCATCCGTGTCGCGGCTCGTGGTAACGACGGCGGGCCTGAAGGCGATATAGCTCCTAATCCGCGGCCGGTTTGAGTCTAAACCGGCGGCGCGGGGTCGGCCTCTGCATTCTCGTCTTACTCGGCGGGGAGCAAACGTCACCTCGGCTTCCAGGGACTCCGTGTCTGATATCCTTGGCCCTGATCAAGAGAGGCGCGAGGGTTCTGGCCCGTTGACCGCCCGGCAACCTGCAAGACACCAGCAAGGTGCCAAAGCCAGCCCGGAAGGGAACGATAGGGCTCACATCGAGCAACCAAAGGTGTGAGTCCCCGCAAGTTGCGGGGATTTTTGTTTCTGGGCGCGGTCCGCGGGCCAGCAGCCTCCGACTCGAGGAGGATGCCATGTCGAAATGGGTTTCGTACGGCTACGGTCCGCAGAGCGATCCAGAGTCGATTCGGGCTCGCCTGGAGGAGGACGGCCTTCTCCGGGAGTATCTCCCGCTGATCCTTTCTAATGCTGATTTGATCCTCGGAACGCCCCGCTATTTCTTCTGCCAGTTATGGACGGCGTACATGTCGTCACTCTGGGTGTTCCGTGGGGGCGGACCGATCCCACTCGGAGTCCTCATAGGGCTCTGGGGCGAGGGCAAACTACTCTACGATTGTCCTTCCTGCGGACTCCGGCTTCATGTGACGGGCTTACGAGGATCCGCTCTCCAGAAATTCGGCGCTGTCTGGGGTTACTGCGCTGGCTGTGGGTGGCAGAAGGTGTCACCGGCTCCTTGCCATGACGACATGATGGCAATCGGTAGCATGCTTCGGTTTCACCGAAACGAGCCGGTCATCGAGAAGGGAAAGCAACCTCGGTTCGACTGGAAGGAAGGTCTCGTCGGCGAGTACACGCCCGACAGAGTGATCGTTCCAGCGGTCGAACCCTCAGACCTTCGATCGCTCATCGTTGACCTCAGCGGGTCGAAGCTGGACCGCGTTTCAGAGGATGGACAGGTCTCGCCGGACTCCGGGTCCGAGAAGAGGCTAGCGAGGCCCATGAGGCGCGGCTTCGCATATCCAATCCCATTGGCGAAGAAAAGTGATTGAAGCTCATTAGCTTTGCGAGATAGCGCGAGTGGCTAGGGCTGACACCGGTTAGCGCAGAGCGAGATGGCTTGATGTTCTTCTGGCACTCGGGAAGGGATGGGCGGCCAGGCGAGATTCGTGAGCTGTTAGAGGTGTCAGGCGCCGAGACGCGTGACCGGAAGTCCTCGATTGAGGCACTCGCCGACGAGCCCAAACTCTGGACGTGATGCTGGCAACTTGGCCATCTCATATCGAAAGGCCGACATCCCCCTCAATGACTTGCTGCCGCAGCACCGGGCGCTCGCCCGGTTTCCAGAGCGATGCCGTGTGGACGACCCGGTAGCGGAGAGGACCGCCATCGGGACGATCGCTGCGCGTGATCGGGCGTGGGATACAGACGAACTCGGTCCGCATCTCGTCGCTGGTGAGCCGCACCGTCGCATGGCCGTGGCCGCCCATGTCTATGCACTCGAGGTGCGGAGCCAGTTTCGGATTGGAAACGGCGTGAGCGCGCTTCAAGTCGAAACTCTTGACGCATTCGAGGCACTAGCGGGTCGCGCTCACATGTTCTCGTCTGAGCCCTGCACTATGCACCCTTGAGTCTCTCGACCGCTTCCATCACCCGCAGAATGTTGCCGCCGAGGATTTTCGCTACGTCCGCCTCGGAATACCCCTTCTTCAGCAGCGCGTCGGTGATCTTCGGCAGTTTCGACGCGTCCTCCATACCCAGCGGCATCGTGGCGCCGTCGAAGTCGGATCCGAGTCCGACGTGATCGACCCCGGCGGTCTTCACGGCGTGATCGATGTGCTCGATGATCTCTTCCCACGTCACCTTCGGGAGATCCCCTTTCATCATCGCCTCGTGATCGATCCGTTCACCCTCCATGGTCGTGCAGGCCTCGTTGCCGCCGCACTTCCTCGACATCGCATCTAGCGCCGCGACCACGTTGCCGTTCTTCTTTTCGCTGGCGACCCGGAATTCCTCGCTGAGGAACGCCGCGTGATAGTTGATCATCACGACGCCCCCGTTGCGCGCGAGGGCGCGCATCATGTCGTCGGTCATGTTCCGTGCGTGGTGCGCGATGGCGCGGCAGGACGAGTGCGACGCGATCACCGGCGCCCTGGTCGTCTCGATCGCATCGAAGAACGTCTTGTCGGCCACATGCGAGATGTCGACCATCACGCCAAGCCGGTTCATCTCGCGGATGACATCCGTGCCGAAGGCGGTGAGGCCGTCGTGCGCCGCGTTGTCGGTCGACGAATCGGCCCAATTGTTGTTCTTGTAGTGCGTGAGGGTCATGTAGCGGACGCCGAGCGCCGCGTACACGCGCAGCAGCCGCAGATCGTCGTCGATCATGTGGCCGCCTTCCATGCCCATCAGCGCGGCGATCTTGTGCTCC
>JBASRI010000385.1:0-4132 GCA_049273755.1 Thermoanaerobaculia bacterium | reverse complement strand
GACAGGGTCACCGCGCGGCGCCGGTTCGGGTCGAAACGGGGAGCGGGTTGGCCGGACATGAGCGGGAGAGCCTACAGCAGTGTCCGCCTCAGTCCTGGCGGACGTGATCGAACACGATCGGCTCGCGGGCGTTGAACTTCACGACGTCGAAGTAGGGGGACAGGTCGAAGTCCTGGGGAAGGCAGAGGCTCGGATGCCGGGCCTTCAGGAATCCGCTGTAGGCGGTCCGCGTGGGCCGGCCGAAGATCGCCTGGCGCAGCCGCCCGCGCAGCACCGCCCGGCGGCGGACGTGAAGCGGCAGGATCGTGAGCCCGACGCGCGCAAAGGCTTCGGCCAGGAAGGAGGAGCAGATCGTCTCCGTGTCCTTTCCGCTGCCGAAGTGGAGGGCGTCCTCGCGCAGACGCATCGGGATCAGGCGCAGCGGCATCAGGTACCGGAAGAGGTCGAGGATGTTGCGGCGGTCGTAGCAGAACCCCATCCGGGCGATCACTTCGTCGAGCACGGTCTCGATCTGGACCGGGGTGAGCCCCACGGGCCGGCAGACGCGGATGTTGAAGTCGATGTACTTGACGAGCGGGGAGAGGACGACCCCCTTGTCGACGAGCGCCTCGACGATCAGGTACCGCGCTTCCTTCTGGAAGCGGCGCCGGATCTCGTCGCGCTGGGAGGGATCGCGTAGGAAGCGGCTCCCGACGTAGATGGCGCTGTGCGACCAGGGCGACATCGTCAGGTACTTGATGACCTGCGAGACCCGCTGGTCTCCATCCACGAGGACGACGTCGCCGGGCCGGATACGGCTCTTCAACCTCTCCGGATCGTTGAAGACGTAGCGGCGATACTCGGCGCGGGGGCGCGTGATGCGCGCGACGAGCCATTCCCCGAACGCCTGCGCGGGGGACCGCACGGAAGTATTGTGCGCTTACTCGGGAAGAAGGGCGAGCCTGGCAAGGTCCTCCTGGAGCTCCGGCTCGATTGCCGGTCATCCTGAGGAGCGAAGCGACGAAGGATCCCGCACTCGACCGGGATCCTCGCGATTCGAGTCCGGGATCCTTCGCTGCGCTCAGGATGACAGCAACTGACCCTGGGGCTCGCCGAGTGCCAGGCGGACGGTCACGACGTCGACGAGGCCCGAGCAGCCGTAGAGAGCCGGCAGGACCTTTGCGGTCGGATGCTTGCGGCGAAGCTCCGCCACGACTTCGGTGCCCGCCCGATACGCCGGGAGGTACATGCGGCCGAGCAGCGGATGCCGCCCCCACGCCCCGGAGAGCTTGTCGGCCCGCTCCTCGGAAACGAGGAAGTCGCGGCGCAGCCGCGCGGCGACGTCCTTCTGCGCGACGCCTTCCTTCCACGTCAGGTACGACGACTGGTTCTTGGCGTCGTCCTGGAGGAGGGCGAGGAGGACGCCGATCTGGAGATCCTCGTCGGGCAGCTCCTCGACTTCGTGGATGCCCATCGCGATCAGGATCCCGTTGTTGGCGATTCCCTCGGCGAGCGCCGCGGCGCGGGAGTTCATCGTCAGGACCGTGCCTTCGAAGCCGACCCTGCCGCGCACGAAGAGGCCCTGGATCAGGGCCGAGGTCGTGACGTGTCCCGGCACGACCTCGTGCGAGACGAGCTGCATGAACTCGGGCACGCTGATGTCGAGCGAGGCGTTGATCTCGTAGGTCGCCTCGTACTCGGGCGTGCCGTCGGGCCGGCGCGCGCGGCCGATGTAGTTCATCGAGCCCGAGAACCACGCGTCCGGGATCGGCAGGAACTTCATGTTGGCGCGCGGGATGCCCCGCAGGTCCGCGGGCAGGTGGGGCGCGAGATGCCGGGCCGTCCCGGCGTCGAACTGGGCGATGAAGCCGTCGGCGAGCGCCGAAATCGACTTCTTCGGGACGAGCCGCTCGCGGCGCCAGGCGTCCACCGCCGAAAGCAGCGCGGCGCCGTCTGCCGACGGGTAGCCAGCCCTCGCGAGAAGCTCGGCGACCCGCTGTCGCTTGCTCTCGGGGTGCGAGGGCTCGGGCGGCTTTCCCGTCGAGCCGATCACGCAGCGTTCGTACGGGACCGCGGGACCCTGGCCCAGGAGCTCCAGGACGAGGCCCCACATCGCCGAGAGCGAGATCCCGAGCCCCTGGAAGTACGCGCCCCGCAGCCCCCCGAGGCGCCCGCCCTCCGAGGCCATGGCCTCGATCGCGCCCTTGACGTCCACGGCCGCTAGATACGCGTCGATCGCGGCGCGGTCAGGCGCCTTCCCGGAAACGCCTCCGCTCTCGCGGACCTTCTTCGCCGCCGCGTGCGTGTAGGCCTCCGGCAGCGGCTCGCCGGAGAACCAGGTGTCGGCGATGAAGCGCCCCGTGCCCGACGGGTTCATGACGTCCCCGCCCCAGAGCGTGTCGATCCCAAGAATCGCCGTGGCCGTCGCCAGGTCGAGCCGGTCCATCAGGCGGTCCTGACCTTCTTCATCGCACCGAACCAGAGGTAGAGGCAAAGGAGAAGGAAGCCGACGGAGCTGACGAGCTGCGAGACCGGCTCGTTGTCGAAGAACGGCAGCTTGATCAGGTCCTCCCGGTACCACCCGAAGAGCCGCAGACCGGCGCCGAAGACGCCGCCCAGGGCGCCTCCGGCCATCAGGCCGGACGCGATGATGATGGCCCGCTCGCGCATCGACGCTCCCGCCGCTCCACCGACGCGCTCGGAGCGCTTCGTGACGTAGTGGGAGATGGCGCCGCCGACCAGCGCCGGCGAGTTCAACTCGAGCGGGAGATACATGCCCAGCGCGACGATCAGGGCCGGCACGCCCAGCATTTCCATGACCACGGCGATCATCGCGCCGGCACCGAAGAGCACGTACGGGACCGGTTGTCGGCTCATAAAGCCTTCGACGAGCGCCTTCATGATGGAGGCCTGCGGCGACACCAGGACTGGACGGAGGTCGCCCGGCGCGCTTTCTCCGAACTGGAACGTCTTCGCGAGCGCGACGATCACGAGCCCGACGACGACGGCCGAGCAGATCACGCCCAGGAACTTGACCCGCTCCTGCACGGCGGGAGTCGAGCCCAGCCAATAACCGGTCTTGAGATCCGTGATCGTCTGGCCCGAGACCGACAGCGCGGTGCAGACCATGCCGGCGATCGCCATGACGAAGAACATGCCGGTTCGCCCCGAGACGCCGAACTCGAGCAGGACGACCGAGGAGATGATGATCGTGAGCATCGTCATTCCCGACACCGGGTTCCTCGCCGTCGTGGCGATCGCGTTGGCGGCAACCGACGTGAAGAAGAAAGAAAAGACGAGAGTCAGGAGAAAGCCGATCAGCACGATCACCGCAGAGGCCCCGAGGTTCCCGAGGAAGACCGCGATGGCGAGCGACGTGACGACCACGCCGATCAGGATCTTCGTGATCGCCATGTCCCGGTCGGTGCGCTCCTGGCCCGCTCCCTCGCCATGGCGAAACGCTTTCGCGGCGATCGAGAAGGATCCAACCACGATCTTCAGCGACTTGAGGATCCCGAAGATCCCGGCCGTCGCGATTGCTCCCACACCCATGTACCGGACGTACCACCGGAAGATCAGCGCCGCGCTCATCTCGGAGATCGGCATCAGGCCGGGATAGATGGCCTCGGGGAAGCGCCGTCCGATCATCCAGATCAACGGCACGAGCACGAAGTTCGAGAGAACGCCCCCCGCGCACAGCAGCGTCGAGGCGCGCAGTCCCATGACGTAGCCCAGGCCCAGAATGAACGCGATGGCATCGAAGCGCACGACCACGCGCGCCTTCTCGGCCAGCGCCTGTACGGCCGGCACGAACTGGAAGTCCACGGTCTCCTTCCAGACCTGGAAGGTCGTGACGAAGAAGTCGTAGACCGCTGCGATCCCGGTCGCCTGAAGCAGCAGCCTCGCCTGCGAGCCGCCCTTCTCGCCGGTGATTAGAACCTCCGTGATCGCAGTCGCCTCGGGGTACGGAAACTGCCCGTGCATGTCGCGCACGAAGTAGCGGCGCAGCGGAATCAGGAACAGCACGCCCAGGCACCCTCCCGCGAGGCAGATGAAGATCGTTTGCCAGGGATGCGGATCGAGCTTCAGGATGTAGAGGGCGGGCAGGGTGAAGATCGCTCCCGCGACGACCGCGCCCGAGACGCCGCCGACG
>JBASRI010000382.1:0-4166 GCA_049273755.1 Thermoanaerobaculia bacterium | reverse complement strand
GTCGGGAGCCGCCTTCGCAGGCGGCGACCCCGCGCCGCCGGTCGATCCGAGAGACCAGACGTAGTCGGCGAGCGCCTTCGTGATCGCCTCGGGGCTCGATAGGAACTGCTTCGCCACCTCGTCCCCTCCGAGGATCCGCGCGTACTCCTCCCGGTCCTTTGCGAAGCTCGGTTGGTCGAAGAGCCCCGCCAGCGGCGAGAAGCGCTTCCCGTCGTCTCCCTTCGGGAAGTTGGTCGGCATGCGGGTGCCCGGCATCCACTCGTCGGGCCGGCGGATCCAGTCGGCGATCCAGTCGTGCCGCAGGCGGGTTGCGGCCATCTGCAGGTTGGGAGCGAGGCTGGCGCGATCGACGCCGGGCCGGTTCATGTCCTCGATCGAGCGCGGGTGGCACTGCGCGCACCTCAGCAGCTCGAAGGTCTTCTTCCCGGCCGCCCAGCTCTGCGGGTTCGCGGCGCCGCCCGCGACGAGGAAGGGATAGCTCGCCCGGTCGAGCGACGCGAAATAGTGGGTCAGGTCGTTCAACTCGCGGTCGGTGAAGCCGAAGGTCGGCATGTGGACCTCGAGCCACGGCCGGATCTGACCCGTCTTCGGGGCCTCGAGAAAAGAAAACAGCCAATCGCTTTGGACCTTCGCGCCCTCGCCCTGGATGATCGGCGGAGCCAGCGACGGGTCCGAGACGAGCGACCGGTACGAGCCGCCGAAGCCCTCGATGACGTGGCAGCCCTGGCAATTGTGATTCTTGACGATCCTGCGGCCGCGCTCGATCGCGGCTTCCGAGGGCGAGAGCCTCTTGACGACGCTGGGGGCCGCGTTGAGCTGCTGGAACCCCAGCACGGCCGTCACGACCTGGTCGAGCTCGCGGTCGGAGAGGTGGAAGTTCGGCATCTTGAGCTTCTCTTCCCAGCCGCGCGCCCGGTCCCGGTCGTAGATGCGCGGGGATAGGAGCTTGGTCCGGAACCAGTCCTGCCGCGTGTGCGGGATGTGGAGGAACCCGAAGTCGAGGCGGTGGACGGCCTTGGAGCCTTCTTCGGTCAGCTCGGTGCCGATGGGCTTGGCGTCCTCGAAGCCCGGGATCGCGTGGCAGGAGTAGCAGCCGTAGTGCGCGATGAGGTTCTTGCCGGCGTAGACCTGCTTGGCGTGGAGGTCCATCTTCGCCAGGTCCGCCTTCGCGTCGAAGATCGTCTTGGTGGACATCTCGAAGTAGAGGGCGATCTTCTCGAGCGTCTTCTCGTCGGTCTGCGGCAGCGCGGTCGCGTCGAACGCCGAAGGGCCCTTTTGCGTCGCCAGGTACTCCGCGATGTCGAGGGCATCGCCCTCGGAGAGGCGCAGGTTCGGCATCTTGGTGTCGGGGTTCCAGGCCTTCGGATCCCGGATCCAGTGGTAAATCCAGTCGCGCGAGGTCTTGGAGCCCACACCCGCGAGGTTGGGTCCGAACTGCCGATACGTGCCGACGAGGTCGCGCTGCGCGTTCGGGTCTACGACGTGACAGCCGTAGCAACCGCGCTCGGACAGGAGCTTCTGGCCGCGGACGGGATCGCCCTTGCCGGAGACCGCGGGGACCTCCGCGGGCCGCGACTTGTCGTAGAGGTACGCGACGATGGCGTTGACCATCGTGTCGTTCTCGACCTTGCCCTCCTCGTTCATCCTCTTCTGCGCGACGGTGGGAGGGTTGGGCCCGGAGACGTCGACGAAGTTCTCCTGGTAAAAGAAGGTCGGCATCTTCGTGCTCGCCCGGAACGACGCCGGGTTCATCACCCAGCGGGTCGCCCAGTCGTGCGGCGCCTTCGCCGCGACCTTCTCGAGCGAGGGGCCGACCTTCGGCAGGCCCTGACTCTCGAGGCCCTCGATGCGGTGGCAGCCCCAGCAGCCGAGCGACTCGACCATCCGGATGCCGGCGTCGAGCCGGGGCGCTTCGGGGAAATTCGTCTCGCTCGCGTGGCAGCGGTAGCAGCCGGCCTCGGCGTATTTCAGCGGCAGGACCGGCGTCTCGTTGAACCGGTCGAACTCCCAGTCATACTTGCGCGTCCAGGCCGCCTTCTCGACATCGGTCTCCGGAGAGTGGCCTGCGGACCAGAACGAAGTCGCCCGGTCGCGCCCGCCGTGACAGGGCGTGCACCCGAAGGAGTTGGCCGGGTGCATGGATTCGCTCCCGACCATGCGGTGGATGTTGGGGTGCGTCCGGAAGACGGTCCGGATCTTGGGATCCTCGAACCCCTTCCGGTCGGCCGCGACGTGGCAGGTCGTGCACCGGTCCACACGCGGGATGCGCATGAAGTTGACGTTGATGAAGTGGTCCGGGAGCTGCACCTGATTGACGCGCAGCGACGGGTTGATCATGTCGAGGATCGGCGAGTTGCGCAGCCGGAACAGGGCGTCCTGCTTCAAGCCCGCGAACTTTTGGCGCGTCAGCCGGAACTCGGCGGTCTTCTTCTCGATCGTCGTCTCGATGTCCTTGCGGCGGGCGTTGATCCGGGCGATCTCCGCCTGCGCGTCCGCCTCCTCTTTCTTGAGCGTCGCGAGAGCCAGGGTCCGCTGGTCGAGCTCCCTGCGGATGGCGTCCAGCGACTTCTTGGCCTTCGGCGCCGCGGCCGGGCGGTTGGCGAGGGCATCCTCGTACTTGTACAGCTCGGCGTCGAAGGAGGCCTTGCTGAACTTGTAGGCCTGGTCGGCCGCGTAGACCTTCGGATCCAGGGTCTTCAGCTTCCGGTCGAGCTTCGCCAGCGCGGCCCTGTGCGCCGCGACCTCCACCCGCGCGCCTTTCAGGTCCGCGACGAGCTTGCGGTGCTCCTCGTCCAGGGCTTTGCGCCGCGCCGCGATCGCCGCGTCGCGCGTCAGCTTCGCGTCCAGCCGCATGAAGGTGCGCTGGATCGTCTTCCAATCGCGCGAGTAGTCGGCGATCACCATCCACACGAACACCGCCGCCAGCGCCAGCCCGCCCCAGAAGAAGGCGCGGTTCAACCGCGGGATGTCGTAGTGATGATCGATCGGCTCGGCGGGCGCTCTTCGGGGCATGGGGTTCTATGCGGCCTTCAGATGTTGAACGCGAACTCCGGGATCGCGACGATGTACTTCAGGTTGAAGATCCATCGCAGGTACATCTTGATCGGCAAGGACAGCATCATCAGCGCGAGCGAAACGCCGATCAGGTAGCGCGGCATGTCCATCTTCTCGAAGAAGCGGCGAAGCACGGTCTTGGAGAGCAGAAGCGGCAGCACGGCGACGTAGAAGCCCACGAGGGCCAGCCCGAAGATCTCCCGGAAGAGCCAGAAGTTGGGCATGCTGCGTTTCAGGACCTTGATCCAGATGATCTCGGACAGATTGATGTTGTTGAGAGGCACCAGCTTGTTGATGTCCCAGAACTCGTAAGGGCCGAAGAAGTTCCAGTTCGGGCCCCGCAGGAAGGTTCCGAGGACGATCAGGACCACCCAGAGGACGAGGAACCCGGTCAGGAAGATCGTGATCTCGAAGCGCCGCTCCTTGAAGGTGAAGTAGCCGTTCCCCTTCGGGTTCGTGTCGATGTACGGGATCGCCATCAGGCCCACGATGATCAGCGACGGCAGCACCACGCCGGCGAGCCACGGGTCGAAGTAAACCAGCATCTCCTGCAGCCCCAGGAAGTACCACGGCGCCTTGGCGGGGTTGGGTGAGTCCGTCGGATTGGCCGGCTCTTCGAGCGGCGCCTTCAGGGCGATCGACCAGACGATCATGACCGCCATCACGACGACCAGGCAGATGAGCTCGACGTACACGAGGTCGGGCCACGAGAAGACCTTCTGACCCGAGTCCTCGCCTTCGATCGGCGGCCGCCCCTCCGCGATCCGGCGGTCGTTCTCGTAGGCCTGGCTCATCGCGAACCAGACGAAGAAGCCGACCAGGAAGATCATGCCCACGATGGGCACGTTGTCGGGGAGGGTGGCGACCTTGTTGAAGTTCGGGTCGAGGTAGGAAAGCCCGATGCCGCCGGCGACGAGGACCAGAAGGGCCAGGCCGCCCTTCTTCGTCCAAACCGGCCGCCAGTGAATCACGAGGATCAGTCCGATCAGCGCCGCCGTCACCAGGTACTGGGGCGCCGACAGGAAGTCGATCGCGTTCTTGACGAAGTTAACAAGGAACATGACCTATGCGGTTCCTCTCGCCGTGAGGCCGATCATGCTCGCGGCGCGAAT
>JBASRI010000381.1:0-2044 GCA_049273755.1 Thermoanaerobaculia bacterium | reverse complement strand
GCCGCCGGGACCTCGATCGCCTCCTCATGCGGGAAGGGCTCGATCGGCCGGCCTGCCGCGACCAGACCGAGCAAGGGCACGCCGCGCGAGCCCTCGGCGGCGTCCTTGGGCGCGATTCCGCGGCTGCGATTCCACTCGCGCGACAGCGCTCCCTTCTCTTCGAGGCGCTTCAGATGCTTCTGGACCGTGCCGAACGAGGAGAGGTGAAAAGTCTCGCGAATCTCGCGCTGTGTCGGCGAGATGCCGTGTTCGCGGCGGTAGTTTCGGATGAAGTCCAGGATTTCCTTCTGGCGCTTGGTGAGGTTCATTTCCTTCCTAATTCACTAAGGCTGAATCGGCGCTCAGCCGTATAAAATAAGGCCGAGGGAACCACCGCGGCTGCCCGCTGGCCATCGCGGGCAAGCCCATCGGCCTTGACGCTTCACTGTAGGCGCAAAAGAGGCGCAAGTCAAGCGCCCGAATCGCCTCGACGTTCTCGGAGTTCTCCGCCGTCTTCCGACTCGATGAAGGTTTGGGAAATTCTTCCGCCGTCGTGCGCAAGAAGTGGTAGAGACATACGAGGGGGTATCCCATGCGGCTGCCAGTGACTCGAACGATCCTGGTCGGGGTCGCCGCCACGGGCCTGTGGCTCGGCGCCCTCGGTTGCAAAGACTCGAACAACGTCAGCGGACCTGCGATGGCAGGCTCGGGCGCCAACGTGGCCGGAGACTGGACGGGGACGTACCAATCCGACTCGCCGGCGCTCTGCGCCGGCTCTCCCGCGACCGCACGCCTCTCGCAGCAGGGAACGCGCGTGATGGGCGCCTTTCAGGCGATGGGCTGCGGCATCAACGGATCCTTCCACGGTTTCGTCAGCGGCAACTCGCTGACGGGCACGGTGAGCATGGTCGGCTGCACCGGCGGAGCGGTCACCGGAACCGTCAGCGCGTCAGGGATCGAGTTCCAGGTCGGAGAGTTTCACAAGACGCTCTTGGCCGGCGGCCCCACCGACGTCATGGCGGGAGGAAGAGTCACCCTCACCCGCTAGGACTCCGGGGGCCGATCGTCCACGCTCTTGAGACCGTCGGGCGTGAGCACGCGCACGGCCCGCTCGTACGTCAGGTAACCCCACAGCCAGGTCGTCAGAACCTGGAACCGGTTCCAGAGGCTCGCCAGGTAGGCGACGTGCACGAGCCCCCATAACAGCCATGCCAGCATGCCGCTGGTCTTGATCCCCGGAAGCTCCGCCACCGCGAACCCGCGGCCGACCGTCGCGAGGTTGCCCTTGTTCCGGTAGCGGAACGGCCCTTCTTCGGGAAGCCCGGCCACGCGCCGCGCGATGCGGCGGCCCACGTACTGTCCCTGCTGCATCGCCACGGGCGCCAGGCCCGGCGAAAACGGTCTTCCCTCGCGTTCCATCACCATCAAGTCCCCGACGACGAAGACCTCGGGGTGGCCGGGATCGAAAGATCTGGACCGACCTCAACGCGCCCAAGGCGGTCCACGGGGGCGCCGAGCGAGGCGCCGAGCGCGCTCCCCCGCGTTCCCGCCGTCCAAATGACGTTGGCGGCCGCGATCTTCTCGGACCCGTTGACTGTGACGCCCGCCGCATCGACCGACGTGACTGCGGCGCCTACGCGAACGTCGACGCCCATGACCTGGAGGTGCGCCCGCGCCTTCTCCGCCAGTTTCTCGGGAAAGGCAGCGAGAATGCGCGGGCCCGCCTCCAGCAGCAGGATTCGGGAAGTGCGCGTGTCGATGCGCCGGAATTCGCGGACCAGCGAGCGGCGGGCGAGCTCAGCCAGCGAGCCTGCCATCTCCACGCCGGTCGGCCCGCCGCCGACGAGCACGAACGTCAGCAGCGCCGACCGGCGCACGGTGTCGGTCTCCCGCTCGGCCTCTTCGAACGCGGCCAGGACTCGCTGCCGGATCCGCGCGGCGTCGGCGACCGTCTTGAGCGACGCTGCCCGCCGCTCCCAATCATCGTGCCCGAAGTAGTTGTACCGCGAGCCCGTCGCCACGACCAGGTAGTCGTAGGGGATTTCCCGCCCTCCCGCCCTCACCA
>JBASRI010000378.1:0-1579 GCA_049273755.1 Thermoanaerobaculia bacterium | reverse complement strand
CTCGGGAGCCTAACAGAAGGGAGGTTGGCGCTGTGTGTCAAGCTCCCGGCATGAGCTCGGTTTCGGCGGCGCCCGAGTCGCCCTTCCGGTGGCGGGCACTGGCGCTGATCGCGGCCGCCGAGCTTCTCGCGATGTCGGTCTGGTTCTCCGGCTCGGCCGTCGCGCCGGCGCTGAAGGCCGAGTGGAATCTCTCCGACGCGGGCGCCACTTGGCTGACGCTGGCGGTGCAACTCGGTTTCGTGGTCGGCACGCTCGTCAGCGCGTTCGCGAACCTTCCGGACGTCTTCTCCACGCGCCGGCTCTTCGCCGCCTCGGCATTTCTCGCCGCCGGCGCCAACGCCGCGGTGGCCACGCTCGCCCACGGGGCGGCGGCCGGGGTTCCTCTGCGGTTTCTCACGGGATTCTTCCTGGCGGGCGTCTACCCGCCCGGGATGAAGATCATGGCGACCTGGTTTCGCCGCGGCCGCGGAATGGCGCTCGGCGTTCTGGTCGGGGGGATCACGCTTGGCAAGGCGTTCCCCTATCTCGTCAACGCCGTGGGCAGCCACGACTGGCGCGTCAACGTCCTAGCGGTGTCCGGGCTGGCGGTCGCCGGGGGCCTGATCGTTCTTCTCTTCGTGGGCGATGGGCCCCACGCCGCCCCGCCCGCTCACTTCGATCCGTCCCAGATTGCGAAGGTCTTCCGCAATCGCGGCGTGCGGCTGGCGGACTTCGGCTATTTCGGCCACATGTGGGAGCTCTACGCGATGTGGGCCTGGATTCCGGTCTTCCTGCGCGCGAGCTTCGCCGCCCGAGGGCACGTGCCGAAGCTCGCTGAGGCGGCGTCGTTTCTGGTCATCGGCACGGGCGCGGTCGGCTGCGTCCTGGCCGGCATCCTGGCCGACCGCGTCGGCCGCACCGCGGTGACCTCGTGGGCCATGGGCATCAGCGGAAGTTGCTGTCTGGTCATCGGATTGCTCTTCGGGGCGAGCCCCGCCGTGCTCCTCATCGTCGCCGCGATCTGGGGCGCCACCATCGTGGCCGACTCGGCACAGTTTTCGGCGTGCGTCACCGAGCTCGCGGATCCCCGGTACATGGGCACCGCGCTGACGATCCAGACCTCGATCGGCTTCCTCCTGACCGTCGTCTCGATCGAGCTCGTTCCCCTGCTCGTGGCCGCGGTCGGCTGGCGCTGGGCCTTCGCCTCGCTCGCCCCGGGGCCCTTCCTCGGCGTCCTCGCTATGCAGCGGCTGCGCCGCCTTCCCGAAGCCGCGCGCCTGGCCGGAGGGCGGCGGTAGATCGTATCCGCCGCGACGCGAGCGTCTGGGTCAGCCAGACCGCGTCTGCCGCCAGCGTCAGATCGCAGAGCGCGTGGAAGACGTAGAAGTGCCGCGGGAGGTCTCCGTGCGCGTTGGCCAGGACGCACACCAGAAATGCGGCCGTGGCCATTGCGACCAGCAAAAGGATCCCTTCCCGCGCGAGCTTGCCTCGCGGGCTCGCCTTCCGGTGCGTCGCCGCCGCCACGACGACGTTGACGGCGAAGAACGGAACGAGCCAGGCGAGCGGGTGACCCGGCAGTCCGGCGCGCGCGTCGCTCCAG
>JBASRI010000346.1:0-8852 GCA_049273755.1 Thermoanaerobaculia bacterium | reverse complement strand
CGCTTCCTTCTTCTGGCGCGCCCGGGCCTCGGCCTCGCGCTCCATCTCCCCGAGCTTTCCGGAGAGCTCTCCCTCCGTGACGATCGTCGCCTTCGGGAGCCGCTTGCCTACCGCCTCCACGCGGTCGGCGGGGACACGAAGAAGGAAAAGCTGCGCGTCCTTGGTCTCGCGCGCCTTGGACAGATAGTCGGCGGTCTCCAATGAGTGGGACGGAGCCTGCGAGAAGTCGATCGCGATCGCGTAGGGCTTTTCCCGCTTGGCCAGCTCGAAGAAGCCGGGCCAGCGAGGCTCGGCGACCACGACGTGGGCGCCGCTCTTTTGCAGCCTGGCCAGACGCCCGGGCCGCTCGTCGGTCTCGAAATGCAGGTAAAGAACGCTCATGGCGGCCGAACTATAGCCGAAGTCCCGGGTCCCAGGTCTCAGGTCTGAACTTGAGACTTGAGGCTTGAGACCTGAGACGTGAGACGCAAGACGAGAAACGCTTCAGCCATCCACCCGATAGTGGCATCCCCGCGAGACACGGTTGTCCATAGCCGCATTGCGGATCGCGAGGGCGGTCTGGACGCCGTTGCGCAGGCCCAACAGCGCGTCCGACATCGTGCCGCGTTTGTAGAAGTTCTCGATCTCGTCGCGCAGCTCCCAGAGGATACGGCCGGCGCGGTCGAGCCGCCGTTCGGAGCGCAGCAGTCCGACGTAGTTCCACATGGTGTGGCGGATGACCATCCAGTCCTGAGCGATCAACGCGGGATCCACGGGCTCGTGTTCCGGCTGCCACGGCCGCACCTCGGGCAGCGGCCGCTCGCGCGTGCGTGCGGCCTCGCCAGCGGCCGCCTGGCCGGAGCGCCAGCCCCAGACCAATCCTTCCAGCAGCGAGGTCGACGCCAGGCGGTTCGCCCCGTGGACGCCCGTGCAGGAGACCTCGCCGGCGGCCCGAAGGTGGCCCAGCGAGGTCCGGCCGTTCTCGTCCACGGCCACGCCGCCGCAGGCGTAGTGGGCCGCCGGGACGACGGGGACGGGCCCGGCCGTCAGGTCGAAGCCGAGCTCCAGGCAGCGCGCCACGAGGCCCGGGAAGCGCTCGCGGATCCAGGACGCGCTCTTGTGCGAGATGTCGAGCAGCGCATAGGGCTCGTCCTTCTCGAGCATCCGCTGGTGGATGGCGCGAGCCACCACGTCCCGCGGCGCGAGCTCGCCGGCCGGGTGCACCTCCCGCAGGAACTCCTTGCCCGAGGCATCCGTGATCCGGGCGCCTTCGCCGCGGAGCGCCTCGGTCAGTAGCAGCCGTCCCCTGGGATGGAGAAGAGCGGTGGGGTGGAACTGGATGTACTCGAGGTTCAGGAGCCGCGCCCCCGCGCGGCGCGCCATCGCGAAACCGTCCCCGCGCGCGCCGGCGGGGTTGGTCGTGTGGAGATAGACCTGGCCCAAACCCCCCGTGGCCAGGATCGTCTCGCGGGCGAGGTGTGGTGTCACCGCTCCGGTCTCGCGGTCGAGCAGGTGGGCTCCGATGACCACCGGCGGGCGATAGCGGTCCGTCGGATCGACCGAGTCGTGCGAGAGTGTGAGCAGGTCCACGGCCGTGGTCGCGAGGAGCCAGCGGATGTTGGGCTCCTTCTTGCAGGCCGCGATCAAGGCGCGTTCGATCGGCGCCCCGGTCTCGTCCTTGACGTGGAGGACGCGCGGAACCGAGTGCGCGCCCTCGAGCGTCCAGTGAAAGTCGGAGCCTTCCCGGTCGAAGGGCACCTGCAGCTCTTCGACGAGGAGGGTCCGGACCAGGTCGGGCCCCTCGCGCGCGATCAAAGCCACCGCCTCCGGCGAGCAGAGTCCGTCGCCGGCGCGCTCGATGTCGGCGGCGAGCCTTTCGGGCGTGTCTCCGGCGGGGCGGCCGACGATGCCTCCCTGGGCGTAGTAGGTGTTGGACTCGCGGGCCTCTTCGGCGCGCGTCACGATCGTCACGGTGGCGCCCCCGCGCGCCGCGGCCAGGGCCGCCGTCGTGCCGGCGACTCCCGTTCCGAGGACCAGAACGTCGGTCTCGTTGCGCCGGCTCATGCGGGCGCGAGCTCCAGCTCGAGCGAAATGTCGGCCGCCGCGACCGAGTGAGTCAGCGCGCCCACCGAGACCGCGTCGACCCCGGCGTCGGCGTACGCGCGAACGATCGCGAGCCGCATGTTGCCGGAGGCTTCCAGAAAGGGGGGCCGCGCCGCTTCTCGCGCGATTGCCGACCAGCGCGCGACGGTCTCGGGCGGCTGGTTGTCGATCAGGATCCGGTCCGCGCCGGCGGCGAGCGCGTCGCGCAGCTCTCCTTCGGACTCGACCTCGATCTCGATCGGTGTGCCGGCCGGCGCGCTTGCCCGGGCCGCGGTCACTGCGCCCGCCACGCCGCCAGCCAGTCGGCGGTGGTTGTCCTTGATCAAGACCATCTCGGAGAGATCGTACCGGTGGTTGACGCCGCCGCCGTCCCGCACGGCCTGACGGTCGAAGGGGCGCAGGCCCGGGGCCGTCTTGCGCGTGTCGAGGACGCGGCACCGTGTCCCGGCCAGCGCGTCGGCGAAGCGGCGCGTACTCGTGGCGATGCCGGACATTCGCTGGAGGAGGTTCAGGGCCACGCGCTCCGCCGTCAGCATGGCGCGCGCGCGGCCCTCGAGCCTCGCGAGCACCGTTCCCGCGAGGACCCGGGTCCCCGCCGCGGTTTCCTCGGTCCACGAAAGCTCGGGATCCAGCAGCTCGAAGACCCGCCGCGCGACCGGAAGACCCGAGACCACGCACTCGGACTTGGCGACGAGCTCTCCGCGCGCGCGCGTGGAGGCTGGAACGGTGGCCGCCGTCGTGACGTCCAGTCGTCCGACATCTTCGGACAGAAACACCCGCAGGTGCCGGTCCAGCTCCTCGCCCTCCAGGCGCGTCATGGCTGGCGAGGATATTGCAGTCTTGAGATTGCGGAGGGCGGCCCTTCTCCGATCGGGAACCGCCCGGATCCGAGTTCGCGCCACGAGATCGGATCGTGCCGTCCGAGGGTCTCGGTACGAAAAGGAGGTTTTTCGATGAGAACGAAAATGATCGCCAGTTTGGCTCTCGTGCTCGCTCTGGGCGCGGCGGTTCCGACCCGACCCCCCGGCCCGAAGCAGCCGCCTGCGCCATGCAAGAACTCGCCGAAGTCAACCTGCTCCCCTCTTCTGGGACCGAGCCAGCCGGCCCAACTGCCGCCTCGGCGCTGAAGAGTCTCGGCCCTTGCCGCTGAGAAGGGCTTCGCGGTTGGTGTTCCTTAGGCTTCGAGCATCCTGAGCAGCGAATCCCTCGGTGCCCCTCGCAAATCCTCGGACGGCACGGTCTGTTGGTGCCGGGGGCGGATTCCCTAGGACAGCTCGAGCATCCGCAGGAGGGGCTTCTCCGCGGCCTTCCGCATCTCCTCGGGCAGAAAGATCTCCGGGCGCTCGTCGCGCAGGCAGAGGTAGAGCTTCTCGAGGGTGTTGAGCTTCATGAACGGGCACTCGTTGCAGCGGCAGCCGTTGTCGGGAGGCACCGGGATGTACTCGCGGTCGGGCGCGAGCTTCTTCATCTGGTGGATGATCCCTTCCTCCGTCGCGATCAGGAACGTCTTGCCGGGCGCCGTCGTCACGTAGCTCAGGATCGAGCGCGTGGAGCCGACGTGGTCGGCGTGCTTCAGGATCGGCTCGGGGCACTCGGGGTGCGCCGCGACCCTGGCGCCGGGATGCATCGCCTTGAGCCTCACGATCTCGCGCTCCGAGAATTGCTCGTGGACGATGCAGGTGCCCGGCCACAGCGTCATCGGGCGGCCGAGCTTCTTCGAGAGGAACGCCCCGAGGTGGCGATCCGGGGCGAAGAGGATCTCCTTGTCCTCCGGGATCGAGCGCACGATCTTCTCGGCGTTCGACGAGGTCACGATGATGTCGGAGAGCGCCTTCACGGCCGCCGAGCAATTGATGTACGTCAGCGAGACGGCGCCGGGGTGCTTCTCTCGCCACGCCCGAAAGGCGTCGGGGGGACAGGAATCTTCCAGCGAGCAGCCCGCCTCGTAATCCGGCAGGACGACCTTCCGGGTCGGGTTCAGGATCTTGGCGGTTTCGGCCATGAACCGCACGCCGGCGAAGGCGATGATGCGGGCGTCGCTCTGCTGGGCTTTTCGGGACAGGTCGAGCGAATCGCCGACGAAATCGGCCAGGTCCTGGATCGCCTCTTCTTGGTAGTAATGGGAGAGCAGGACTGCGTTTTTTTGTCGCTTCAGCTGGCGGATCTCGAGCTCGAGGTTCAAGCGCGGATCGATCGACGAAACGTCCGGCGGCGCCGGGCGCTCCCGAAGTGACGGATAGGAAGGAGTTGGGTGAGCCGCGCCCATGGGAGCAGAAGCATACCAAGCGGCGGGTAAACGTTTTGGTCCGTTTGCTCGTAACCCTCATCGGTGGCACGGGTTTCGCTAACGGAGAGAGCCTTTCCATGGAAAATCTAGGTCCCAACACGAGGCCGGACGTCAAGGCCGTGCTCTTTCTCGCGATCACTCTGGGGCTCGCCGCCCTCGAGCTCTGGGGGCTGATCCGCCTTTTCTAGCTCGTTCGTGGATCCTGCCGGCGCCCCGCCGGTCACCGCGGACCGCAAAACCCCTTTGGTATATTCGCCGGGATGGCGACCGAGGTCCGAACCGACAAGTACCACGGCCTGGATGCGGCTTCTCTCGTCGCCGCTTACCGCAACATGTATCTGTCCCGGCGCTTCGACGACAAGGAGATCCAGCTCAAGCGCCAGAACAAGATCTACTTCCAGATCAACAGCGCGGGCCACGAGGCCGTGGGGACGGCAGCCGGCATGGTCTTGAAGGGCGGATACGACTGGTTCGACGCGTACTACCGCGACCGCGCCCTCATCCTGCAGCTCGGGGTGACCCCGTACGAGATGTTCCTGCAGTCGGTGGGGGCCAAGGACGACCCGGCCTCGGCCGGCCGCCAGATGCCGGCCCACTGGGGCCACAAGCGCTGGAACATCATCTCCAAGTCCTCCTGCACCGGCACACAGTTCCTCCATGCCGTCGGCGCCGCCGAAGGGGGCTGGAGGAAGAGCCGTATCCCAGAGCTTGCCGGGGAGGGGACCTCCTCTTTTCATCCGGACGAGGTTTCTTACGTCTCGGGGGGCGAAGGTCAGACTTCCGAAGGGGAGTTCTGGGAGGCCCTGTCCTCGGCGAGCAATCTGAAGCTGCCGGTTCTCTTCGTCATCCAGGACAACGGCTATGCGATCTCGGTCCCGGTCGAAGTCAACGTGCCGGGCGGATCGATCTCGAAGCTCGTCAAGAGCTTCCCGCACCTCTTCGTCGCCGAAGTGGACGGCACGGACTTCCTCGAGACCTACGACGCGATGCGCTACGCGGCCGAGTACTGCCGCAAGCGCATGGGCCCGGCGTTCGTGCACGCGCACGTCATCCGGCCGTACAGCCACTCGCTCTCGGACGACGAGGCCCTCTACCGCCCGAAGGCCGAGCGCGAGAAAGAGGCCGAGAAGGACCCTCTGCGCCGCCTTTCGCGACTGCTGCTCGACGAGGGGCTTCTGGGCGCCGCGGAGCTCGAGAAGCTCCATGCCGAAGTCGACGCCGAGATCAACGAGGCGGCGGACCGCGCGCTGGCCGCGGAGCTGCCCGAGCCGGAGTCGGCTCTGCAATACGTCTACTCGCCGGACGTCGATCCGACGAGCCCCGCCTTTTCGACACCGCCGGCGCAGGCTCAGGGCGCGCAGTCGACGACGATGGTGGACCTGATCAACGCGTGCCTGAAGGACGAGATGAAGCGCGATCCCCGGATCGTCCTCTTCGGGGAGGACGTCGCGGACGCCTCGCGCGATGCCGTGCTCGAGGAGTGCAAGGGCAAGGGCGGCGTCTTCAAGGTCACGGCCGGCCTCCAGAAGCTCTACGGCGGCAACCGGGTCTTCAACTCGCCGCTGGCCGAGGCGAACATCATCGGCCGCGCGATCGGCATGGCGATCCGGGGCTTGAAGCCCGTGGTCGAGATCCAGTTCTACGACTACATCTGGCCGGCATACATGCAGATCCGCAACGAGCTCTCCAACATGCGGTGGCGCTCGGGCAACGCGTTCTCCTGCCCGGTCGTCGTGCGCGTGGCGGCGGGCGGCTACATCGGCGGCGGCGCCCTCTACCACTCTCAGTCGGGTTCCGTGCTGATGACGCACAACCCAGGCCTGCGGGTCGTCATGCCGTCCAACGCCCTGGACGCCAATGGTCTGCTCCGTACGGCGATCCGGTGCGACGACCCGGTGATCTTCATGGAGCACAAGCATCTCTATCGCCAGACGCACAACAAGGGCGTCTATCCCGGTCCGGACTACATGATCCCGTTCGGCAAGGCCGCCGTCGTCCAAGAGGGCGCCGACGTCACGATCGTGACCTATGGCGCGACGGTGTACCGCTCCTGGCAGGCCGCGAAGGCCTTCCAGGAGGAGACGGGCAAGAGCGTCGAGATCCTGGACCTGCGCACGCTCTCCCCTTACGACTGGGAGGCGATCGCCGCTTCGGTGAAGAAAACCTCTCGCGCGATCGTCGTCTATGAGGACCCGATCTCGTGGGGGTACGGTGCGGAGATCGCGGCTCGAGTCTCCTCCGAGCTGTTTCCGCATCTGGACGCGCCGGTCGAGCGCGTCGCGGCGACAGACACGTTCGTCGCCTACCAGCCCCGACTCGAAGACTTCATCCTTCCTCAGGCGTCCGACGTGCGGAAGGCCCTCGACAAAGTTGGGTCATACTGAGCCTTCTGACCTCGCGGGAGGACTCGGTCGCCTGCGGAGGCGACACTTTTCGGTTGCGGGCTCGCGGCTAAGTCGCGGCCTGTGAGTGTTTGCGGTTTGGGTATGACTCGTGCTCAAGAGAGTGCTGCATCCAGAAGGAGAAACAGCATGCGAAGAGAAGAGGCGGTGCTCGACTTGAACGCTCACCATCGGGCGTTGCGCCGCTGCCACGGCTGCGGGGCGTACGCGCGGCCCGGCGGCGAGGTGCATGGGCGGCTGCTCTGCGAGAAATGCGTGCAGAAGGCGCGGCGTGAGGACGAGAACGAGCAGGTCGGCGGCGTGATCGAGGTCTAGCTCCCGACTCGCGTAGAATGCGCGTTCGGTGAAGGCCGACCACCGAGCGACGCTCCTCCGGCGCCACGTCTATTCGCCCGGCCTCTTTTCGGTGACCTTCCGCTGCCCGGCGCTTGCGAACGCGATCTCCCCCGGACAATTCGCAATGCTCGAGGTCCCGGACCGGGTGCGTCCGTACCTGCGGCGGGCGTATTCGGTCGCCGACACCGACCCGCTCGCGGGAAACGTGGAGTTCCTGGTCAAGACCATCGGTGCTGGCACGGCCGCGCTCGAGCGGCTTTCGGAGGCCTCGCCGGCGCGCCTCCTCGGCCCGCTCGGAAACGCCTTCGGGCTGTCGGGGTTCGAGCGGGGAGCGAAGGCCGCGATCGTGGCCGGCGGGATCGGGGCGGCGCCGTTTCCGCTGCTGTTGAAGGCGCTGCGGGGGGCGGGCGTCCCCTGCGACTTCTACTTCGGCGGGAGAACCGCCCAAGAGCTCTCGATCCGGGCGCGCTTCGACGGACTGGTCCGCGGGGAGACCGTGCTGACCTCGGACGACGGCTCGGTCGGCGAAAAAGGATTCGTCACGGAGGCGCTCGCCCGGCGGCTTGACGCCGGCGTGAAATACGCGCGCGTCTACGCTTGCGGCCCGATGCCCATGTTTGCGGCGCTGGCGAAGGTCGTCGCAGGGGCAGGAGTGGCTTCCGAGTTCTCGACCGAGGCGGAAATGGGCTGCGGCTTCGGCGCCTGCCTCGGCTGCGTGATCCCGGGAACGGAGAAGCCGTTCGTCGTGTCGTGCACCGAGGGGCCGATCCTGTCGCCGGAGAAGATCGCGTGGTGAGGCGGGCGGGCGGGGACAAGCCCCGCCCCTACGACGATGGTACGGGCGGCCCTCGTGGCCGCCCCCTCGCCGTCCGGCTCGGGCCGCTCGCGCTCTCGAACCCGATCACCACCGCGTCGGGCACCTTCGGGTACGGGCTCGAGTTCACGGACTTCCTGGACCTCGCGAAGATCGGCGGCCTCTGCACGAAAGGCCTGTCGCTGAATCCCCACGCCGGCAACGCCCCGCCGCGCATCTGCGAGACGCCCGCCGGCATGCTGAACGCGATCGGCCTGCAGAACGTTGGGGTTCGAGCCTTTCTCGAGGAGAAGCTGCCGAAGCTCTGCGCCCTCGGCGCGACCGTGATCGCCAACGTCTGGGGCGACCTGGAGGAGGACTACGTCACGGTGGTCCGCGCTCTCGAGGGCGCCGAAGGGCTGGCCGCGGTGGAGCTGAACATCTCGTGTCCCAACGTGGAGCGCGGCGGCATGCTCTTCGGCAACTCGCCGGAGGCGACGCGCTCGCTCGTGGCCCGCGTCCGCAAGGCGACGCAGCGGCCTCTCATCGTCAAGTTGTCGCCCAACGCCCCGGACCTGGTCGAGTCCGCGCGCGCGGCCCGCGACGCCGGCGCCGACATCCTTTCGCTCGTCAACACGTTCGTCGGAATGGTGATCGATCCGGAGACCGCAAAGCCGCGGACGTCCTTCGGCACGGGCGGGCTCTCGGGACCGGCAATCCGGCCGCTCGCCGTGCGCATGGTCTATCAGGTCCACAAGGCTCTGCCCGACGTCCCCTTGATGGGGATCGGCGGGATCGCCGAGCTCTCGGACGTCCTCGAGTTCCTCGCCGCCGGAGCGACCGCGGTCCAGGTCGGCACCGCGAACTTCAAGGATCCCGGCGTGTCCGGACGCCTGGTCGACGAGCTGTCGGCTTACTGCGAGGCGAGGAAAACGACGGTCGGGGCGCTGAC
>JBASRI010000331.1:0-2958 GCA_049273755.1 Thermoanaerobaculia bacterium | reverse complement strand
GGCCAAAGGGCCTCGACCGAGCGCCTGATCCCTCGCTCACGTCGGCTCCCGCGGCGCGAGGCTCCTCCCTTCGGGAGACTCCTCGCGCCGCGGACAATAGAGGCAATGCCTCTCATGGAGGCACCTCAATAGCTTGATCCTTGTCATCCCGAGCGCAGCGAGGGATCCCTTTCTCCGCTGCACTGAGACTCAAAAGGGATCCCTAGGGCTAGCGGCCCGGGACGACAAATGAGGCGTGGTCCCGGCGGTCGACGAGCTAACCGAGGCGACCAGTCTGGAAGTCGTCGAAGGCCTGGAGAATCTCGGCGCGGGTGTTCATCACGAAAGGCCCCGCGCGGGCGACCGGCTCGTCGAGAGGCTTTCCCGCGACGAGCAGCGCGCGCAGCGGCGCGTCTGGGGAGGCCTCGAGACGAACCTCTCCCCCGTCGTTGCCAAAGAGCACGAGCTCGTGCGGCCGGGCCGGACGCCGGTCGGCTCCAAAGAGCCCGACGCCGGAGACGACGTAGGCAAACGCATTGAAGTCCGGGGGGACCGGCTGGGTGAACGCCGCCCCCGGCTCGAGCGAGACGTCGAGGTACACGATCGGCGTACGTGTGTCGATGACGGCGCGCTCCCCAAGAGCCTCGCCCGCCAGGACGCGTACCGCGACGCGGCCGTCCTCTGACCGCCCGACCGGGATGCCCGAGGCCGGCACCTCCTGGTAGCGGGGCGCCATGAGCTTGTCCCGGCGCGGCAGATTGACCCAGAGCTGGAACCCGTGCATGCGTCCGCCCTTGGCTGCGAACTCCGCCTCCGGCATCTCCGAGTGCACGACGCCGGCGCCGGCCGTCATCCACTGCACGTCGCCGGGCCCGAGGCGACCCTGGTTGCCCCGCGAATCGCGATGCTCCATCTTCCCGTCGAGCAGGTACGTGACCGTCTCGAAGCCGCGGTGCCGGTGGTCGGGCGCCCCGCGCGCCTCGCCCGGCCCCAGGTCCGAAGGGCCCATCTCGTCCAGGAGCAGAAACGGATCGAAATGGTCGAGGGCCGAGGTCGGGAACGGCCGGTGCACCAGGAAGCCGGCGCCCTCCCGCGTCTCGACGGCGGGAAGGATCTTTCGTACGGATCGCGTCTTTTCCATGATGACCGTAATACGCTTGATCGCGGGGAACGGGTTCCCCGCACACGGAGGTGCCTATGGCAAAAGCGACATTTGGCGCGGGTTGCTTCTGGGGGGTCGAGGAGACCTTCCGCCGGGTCCCGGGCGTGCGGGACGCGGCCGTCGGCTACAGCGGCGGCACCCTCGAGAACCCCACTTACGAAGACGTCTGCACGGACGCGACCGGCCACGCGGAGGTCGTCGAAGTCGACTACGACCCCGAGACGGTGTCCTACGATCGCCTGCTCGACGTGTTCTGGAACGGGCACAACCCGACGCAGTTGAACCGGCAGGGACCGGACGTCGGAAGGCAGTACCGGTCGGTCATCTTCTTCCACACGCCTGAGCAAGAGGCGGCGGCCCGGGCGTCAAAGCAGGCGCTCGAGCGGAGCGGCCGGTTCGCGCGGCCCATCGTGACCGAGATCTCGCCCGCGCAGAGGTTCTGGCGCGCCGAGGACTACCACCAGCGGTACCTCGAGAAGCGCGGCCTGGGCTCCTGTCACGTCTGAGGACCGGAGGGGCCGGATCCTGAACCAGAAGCTGGGCGCGAAAGCTGCGGGCCGCTTCGCCCACATGGACGACTCCATCACCACGCTGTCGCGCCTGGCGATCCTCGACAACATGCCAGCGCTCCAGGTCGGCCAATAGGCCTTCACCTCAACGTTTCGCGGCGACGCGCTCCCGAATCAGGGCCAGCGCCTCGTCGCGTTCCCGGCCCTCGAGCGTCAACCGAGGCGGGCGGACGCGTTCGGACCCCATCCCGGCCTCCTGCTGCGCGAGCTTGATGAGCTGGACGAACTTGGGCACGACGTCCAGCCGCAAGAGCGGTAGAAACCACTCATAGAGCGCGCGGGCACGCGCCGCTTCCCCTCCGCGGGCGAGATCGAAGAGCCGGACGGACTCTTCGGGCAGCGCGTTGACCAGGCCTGCGATCCAACCGGTCGCCCCGGCCGCGATCCCCTCGACGATCAGGTCGTCCACGCCCACGAAGATCGCGAGGCGGTCGGAGAGCAGCGCCCGGATCGCCGCGATGCGACGGACGTCGCCGCTGGACTCCTTGACGGCCTCGAGATTCGGGTGCCGGGCGGCCAGGTCGGCCAGCTCCTCGGCGGAAACATCGGTGCCGTAGGCGATGGGATTGTTGTAGAGCATGCACGGCAGCGGTGTCGCGCCGATGACGGCGGAGAAGTGGGCCGCGGTCTCGCGCCGATCGGGCCGGTAGACGTAGGGCGGCAGAACCATCAGGCCGTCGCAGCCCTTCTCGCGCGCCAGGCGCGCGGTGGCCACGGCTTCGGCCGTCGAAAGCGCCGCGACGCCTGCGACCAGCGGCGCACGCCCGGACAAAACGCGGCGGCAGGTCTCCAGGATCGCGCCCTTCTCTTCGAAAGTCAGCGTGGCCGACTCCCCGAGCGAGCCCAGCGGAACGAACCCCACGCAGCCGGCCGAGAGCATCGCCTCCAGGTGCCGCGGCAGAAAGTCCAGGTCGACCGACAGGTCCTGGCGAAACGGCGTGGTGACCGCCGGAAAAACTCCCTGCCACTTCATGCGGACTCCTCGATCGCGACGAGACTTCCGATCGAAGCCGGCTTGACCGGCGGGCGTACGGTATCGAAATCCCAGCCGAAGAAGAAGGCGAGCGCCGGGCCGCACACGCGCCCCTGGCAGGGGCCCATTCCCGCGCGCGTCGTGAGCTTGGCCTCGCGAGCGCTCCCGCAGGAGGCGAGGCGGCCGAAGACCACGTCCTCGCAGCGGCACGCAATCGTGTCGTCTCGCCAAAGGGCGGCGAGCTCCCGCCGCGGTCGAAAGGCCCGGTGCATCGC
>JBASRI010000330.1:0-2587 GCA_049273755.1 Thermoanaerobaculia bacterium | reverse complement strand
GCGCTCGGGATGACAGGCGTGTGACCTGGCGTCGACGATTTGAGGACGCGCGATTCTTGGATTCACCGCCTTCCTCACGCCCGGCCCGCGGCGAAACGCTCGAAGAGCTGCACCTCGGTGCGGCTTCCGATCGCGAGCGGGGTGCGGGCGTGCAGCGATTCCGGCACGACGTCGAGGATGCGCTTGGAGCCCGTCGACGCGCGGCCGCCGGCCTGCTCGACGACGAAGGCGAGCGGATGGCACTCGTAAAGGACACGCAGCTTCCCCGCCGCCCTCCCACCCGGCGTGGCGTCGGCCGGATAGAGGTAGATGCCGCCCTCCAGCAGAAACCGGTGCACGTCGGCTACCAGCGAAGCCGAGTAGCGCGTGGAGTAGGGCCGGCCCGAGGCGCGGTCCGGCGTCTTCAGATGCTCGACGAACGCCCGAACCTCCGGGGCCCAGGCGTGGGCGCGCCCTTCGTTGACCGCGTAGGCGTGCCCGCGCTCCGGCATGCGGACGGCGCGGCGCGTCAGCAGGAACTCGCCGATCGACTGGTCGAGGGTGAAGAGGTGGGCGCCGCTGCCGGTCGTGTAGACGAGGAGCACGCTGTGCCCGAAGAGCACGTAACCGGCCGCGGCCTGCTCGTGCCCGGAGCGCAGAAGGTCGGCGACGCCTCCGTCGCGGCGGGCACGGATCGAGAAGATCGTTCCGAGCGTCCCGTTGACGTCGATGTTCGAGGAGCCGTCCATGGGGTCGAAGACCACGGCGTAGCGCCCTGTCTCCAGGTTCGGCCGGTAGACGAAGGGCTCCTCCATCTCCTCGGAGGCGGCGAGAGTCACGAGGCCGCCGTAGTCGAAGGTCTCGAGCAGGATCTCGTTGGCCACGACGTCGAGCTTCTTCTGCTCCTCGCCCGAGGCGTTGGAGGAGCCCGCGCTGCCGAGGGTCCCCAGCAGGCCGGCACGTGCGAGCGCGCTGGCGATGCGCTTGCCGGCCACGCCGAAGCGCATCAGAAGCAGCGAGAGCTCTCCGGTCGCGCTCGGAGAGGCCTGTTGCTCCTCGAGGATAAACCGGTCGAGGGTGATCGGCGCGGCGCTCATCGGGAGGCCGGACTAGGTCTTTTTCCGCGTCATCTTCCAGGTGCCGGTCGTGATCGGGAAGTTGCCTTCGGGCGTCGACGTGAACGTTCCCTCGATGGTGTCACCCGAGAGCCGGCCCACGAAGGTCGTCTGGACCTTGCACGAGCACCGCGGGTCCACATAAGGGTCCATGGTCCCCGTGACCACGCCGCCGGAGGAGTTGACGAAGCTGATCTGGAGGACCTGAGGCATCGCGGCGACCGCGCCAGGCCCCTTGTCGGGCGACGAAGGCGCGTACGCGTCTTTGGGAACCATGAGGACGTCCCCACGCGCATACTTTTCGAGCGCCTTCAGCTCGAAGTTGATGGAGCCACTGCGCCCGGTCGCGGGGCTCGAATACTCTCCTTGCCAGCTCCCGTGGAGCCCGGAGACATCCGAGCCTGCGACGGGCACGGGCGGGGCGGGGTTGGAGGACTTGCAACCTCCCGCAGCGGCCGCGACGATCAGCAGCGCCGGGGCGATCGAGTGCAGACGGGCCATGAAGCCTCCTTGCGGTGGAAATCGGCCCGCTCATCTTTTCACACCCGCCGAGGCGCGCAACCACTCCGTCCAGGCGGGCTTTGGGTTTCCATCGGGATCCTGAAGGCCCCGGTGCGCGAGAAACGCGCGGCGCCGCCGCTCCGGGGCCGAGGCTCCGGGCGCGACGTCCGGCAGGACGCCGGGCGCCGGGTCGCGCAGCGCGACGTACCGCGCGAAAAGGAGAGCGCGGCCGTCGGCGGTCGAGAGAAACTTCCGGAACCGCCGGATGAACTCCGCCTGGCGGACAGGGCTCGAGCCGTTCTCGGCGGACGAGGAATAGCTGACGACGGGAAACGCAATCGGGCGGCCCCCGGCGGTCTGGAGGAACTGCCGCCAGTCCTTCTCGACCGCCGCGGGCTCGCGCTGCTCGAACGGGGACCCGCGCACGAAGGGCGAGTAGGCGTAGAGCAGAAGCGGCGAGCGCTGATGGAGCGCGGCCGCGACCTCCGGAGCCGCGCTCTCGGTCGGTGCCGCCGTCGTCACCCCGACGAGCAGGTGGGGCGCTCTCCTCTGGAGAAACTCGACGGCGCCGTCGAAGAGGCGACGGTACGCCCGAAGCTCGTCGGGCTTGTCGGCGAAGTAGGTATCCGCCCCCTCCCCGAGCGACAGCGTCTGGAAGTCCAGCAGCGCCGGCAGGAGCGCATCGAGCAGATGCCCGAGGCGCAGCGAGAGCTTCGGGTCGTCGAAGGCGACGCCTGCCAGATCCGCCGGGACGTCGCGCGCCGACTCGGTGACGAGCGGCAGGTCGAAGTGCAGCACGGCTCCGGACTGCCGAAGCAGGCGCGCGGTGCGCGTGATCTCGCCGAGGCGGTACTGGCGCGGCGCCGGCTCCGCGGCGGACCAGGACAGCTCGAGCGCGAAGAACGAGGCTCCCGTGCGGCGCACCGAGTCCAGCGCCGCCTGCCGGGCGGCCGGCGTCGCCGACGGCTCGAGGTTGACCAGAACGCCGAGCG
>JBASRI010000326.1:0-9786 GCA_049273755.1 Thermoanaerobaculia bacterium | reverse complement strand
GTCGGGCAGCCGACAGCGCACTTCATCTCGAAGTACGCGCCGTCCTGCGTGCCGCCGTCCAGAATGACGATGTAGCCCTCGATCTGCGGCGGCTTCTGTGGATTTGGGATCGGACTCGTGACGTCCACGAAGGCGATGCAGGACAGCACGCCGGCCGGTATGTTCCCCAGGCTGGGACTGAACACGTCGTTGAACTGCCGGACCTCGCCGGCGGCGAGATTGTTGATGTTGATGAAGTTGCCGACCCGCTGGCCGGCGGTCGGGCTCCCGGGAGTCACGTCGTAGAAGGAGATCTGCGCATTGACCGGGCCGAAGCCGAAGACGTCCGTGTTGGTGACGCCGAGGTTGGTCCGGAGCACGCCGGCGTCCGTCGGTGCGGGGCGCGTGTCGCGGATGGTTCCGACGAGCGTTCCGAAGGATGACTCGAAGAACAGCGACCCCGGGTACGCGATCGCCACCGTGCCCAGCGCCGGGTTGGCCTGAGAGTAGGGGCTGTAGGTCCGCGCGGTCACGGTGCCTTCCCAGCCGTGGTTGGAGGGGAGACCGGTGAAGTCCACGAGGAGCGTCCCGAAGGACGAGGTGTCGGCTCCCGGTACGAGCAGGCCCAGAGAGCCGATGTACTGGACGATGTCGTCGGTGTGAAAGTTGTCGAGGGCCAACAGAGTCGGGAAGGCGGTGCGTTGTGAGCAGCCCTGGAAGACGCCGCCGGACGTGTAGCAGAACTGGTGGGTGGCCGTGACCCCCGCAGTCGAGGTGTTGTTGGTGACGTCGATGGCCGTCCGGAAGAACGACGTCCCTTGAACCCGCGTCACCACGTTGACCTGGACCGTGTATCCGGCGGTGGCGGCCTTGGGCTCGACGGCGGCACCCGAGGAACCGGGACGCGTCACGACGCGCGAACCCCTGCCCGGATTGGAGCCGTTCTCGGCCAGGAGAGGGGCGGCGGCGAAGGCAAGGGCGCAAACCAGGGCTGAGACGGCGAGTCGCTTCATTGCTTTGATCTCCTGTATGCGGACGTTTCTCGACCCGTAGGCGAACATTAGCAAATACCGGTCCAACCCGAGGCGCCTTAAATCCCTACGGAGCCGGTACCCGAATGTCCGATCGGAGGGATGGTCTGTCCCCGGGAGGGGCCTATTTCAGGAGAGCCGAGACCGCCCGCTCGAAGTCGGCGTAGGACTGCATGCCTGAGAGCGCTCGGGCTTTCTTGCCGTCCCGGGCATAGAGGACCGTAAAAGGAAGCTCGCCGCCCCACTTGCCGTCCACCGACTCGATGAAGTCCTGGTCGTCACCGCCGCTCTTCTTGCGGTAGTTGGAAAACGCGGGTTTGGAGCCGGCGAGGAATTTCTCGACGGCCGGGAGGTCCCTGGCGAGATCGGTCGAGACGCCGAGCACGGCCAGACCCCGCCCTCGGTACGCCTTCTCGAGACGCACCAGATCCGGGAACTCCTGGCGGCAGGGGACGCACCAGGTCGCCCAAAAGTTGACGAGGACGACCTTGCCCTTCTGCTTCGCGATCGCCTCCGCAAGGCTCTTCGCGTCCACCTCACCCGTCAGACGCGGGGCATCGGCGGCGAAGGCGCGGCCGGAGGACAGGAAAAGGGCGGCCGCCAGGGCCGCCCCAAAGAGCGAACGGTTCCTCTTACGCACGCTTGATCGTGCAGCCGAAGGCCTTGGTCTCCGCCTTGGCGACCGCATGGCCGGCAGTCAGCGCGTCGACCGCGTTCTTCAGGTCGGGCGACGTGACCTTGGAGGCGTCCTCGTAGTTCTCGTCGATGCGGCCGTGGTATCGGACTTTGCCGTCCTTGTCGACGATGAAGGCCTCGGGTGTGCGCTTGGCGTCGTAGAGGTCGGCGACCTTGTTGCCCGGATCCTTCAGGATCGTGAACCCGAAGCCGTGCTCTTTCGCGTGCGACTTCACTTCCTCGACGGGCTCGGTATTGTTGCTGTTGATCCCCACGAAGAGCACGCCCTTCTTCGCGAAGTCGTCCGCCATCTGCTTCATGCGGTCGTTGTAGGCATTCGAGTAGGGGCACTTGGTGGCGATGAAGACGAGGACGACGGCCTTGTTCGCCTTCGTCGCGTCGGCCAGCGAGAAGCTCTTCCCGTCGATGCCGGTGAGCTGGAAGGTGGGGGCCGCGGCCCCGATCGCGGGCCCATCGGCGAAGGCCGTACCGGCGGCGGCGGCGGCGAGGACGAGCAGGCAGAGCGCAAGACGCATGACTTTCATGAAAAATCTCTCCTTGACGATTCCGGAAGCTCCGTTTCAGCCGAAAAATTCCTCCGCGAAGGGTCAGGGCCGGCGCAACCAGCGCCTCCGGCGTGGCGAGCCCGTTTCGAGCGCCGCGACCCGCCCCTCGAGCTCGCCGATCCGCCGCAGGAGCTCCTGCAGGGCGTCGTTCTCGGCGGCCTGGGTCTCCCGCACCTGGTCGAGCTCTTCGCGCAGGACGTCCGGCTCGTCGCGGGAAGACAGCGCCCTGCGGACCTCCGCCAGCCGCAGTCCCTGTTCCTCGGTGAGCCGGCGCACCGTGACGAAACGGCTCACCTCGATCTCGCCGTACCGGCGGTGCCCCCCGGCGGTCTTGCGGATCTGGAAGAGCGACGGCAGCTCGCGCTCGTAGAAGCGCAGCGTCGTGATCGGGATCCCGGTCCGGCGCGCGACCGCCGAGATCCTCAATGCCGCCGGCTCCCGCCCCATCGGCTCGCGGCTTCCGGCTCCCGGCCTACACCGCGAAGAGCGGCCGCGTCACCACCGGATCGAACTTCCAGACGTACTTGTAGGCTCCGTTGAAGAAGTCGATCGTGATCTCGTAGTGCGCCTCGACGGTCATTGCGTTGGAGGTCTTGGTGATCTTGAGGTTTTCCTTCTTGATGGGGAGCTTGAGCTCTTCGGCCTTCTTCAAGATCTCGTACTCGATGAACTTCTGGTCCTTGATGGAGCCGAACGCGGTCTGCTCCTGCATCGTGTCGTAGAACTCGGAGGTGGCGATCTTGACCGGGATGACCTTCAAGAGCACATACCCGACCAGCCCGAGGATGACGAGCCACACGATGCACCCGAAGTTGGCCCCTCCCCGGATTCGCCGTGACCGTCTCATGCGTTTTCCTCCCGCGAGTGTCGTTTGATTCTAACTCGGAACTCCGGGAATCACCGCACCGGGAGGAAGCTTCGCGACCAGCGCGTCCGCGACAGGATCTCGAAGGGCCGGGCGAGCGTGCTTCCCCCCGAGGGGGCGTCGGAGGCGCGGGGCGGAAGCGACCAGTAGACCAGAAGCGCGCGGCCCACGACGTGGCTCGCCGGGACGGGCCCCCAGGAGCGGCTGTCGCTCGAGTCGTCCCGGTTGTCGCCGAGCACGAAATACGCGCCGGCCGGGACCGTGCGCTCCGCGAGCTGGTCGCGCCGCCGGTGCTCCTCGGGGATTGCCGGATCGTCCGGCCAGACTCGGTCGTCGGCGTGGAACGTGTACGGCTCGGAGAGCGGCCGCCCGTCCACGAAGACCTGGCGGTCGCGGATCGCGACCGTCTCGCCCGGGAGCCCGACGACCCGCTTGATGAAGTCGCGGCGCGGATCCTCCGGGAACCGGAAGACGACCACGTCGCCGCGGCGCGGCGGGCGCGAGGGCAGCAGGCCCGAGAGCGGGCCCGCGCGAGGGGCATAGAGGAACTTGCTGACCAGGAGGCGGTCCCCGGTCAGGACGGTCTTCTCCATCGACGCGCTCGGGACTTCGAAAGCCTGGAAGAGGAACGTGCGCGCGAACAGGGCGAAGACGACCGCCGCCAGGATCGGGTCGACGCGGTCCCGGAGCGGCCGGCGAGGCGGCCGCTCTACTTGACGACCGTGAACATTCGGTCCCATCGGGTGCGCGAGAAGAAGTGGATGGCGACGTCGGCGAGCTGCCGGAGCTTGGCGACGGGCCCGCGCCAGATGTGCGAGTTCGGCTCGGCCTCGTAGGACCAATAGAGCAGCGAGGGCCGTCCGAAGATGTTCCCGCGCGGGATGGGGCCCCAGTAGCGGCTGTCGAGCGAGTTGTCGCGGTTGTCGCCCATGCCGAAGAACGAGTCCGGCGGAACGGTGTAGGGGCCGAACTCCACCCGGGGGTCGCGGGGGTTCGGATCGAACGGCATGTGCTGGACGTAGGGGTCCGGCGCAGCCTCGCCGTTGACGAACAGCTTGCCGCCGCGGACCTCGATCGAGTCGCCCGCGCGGCCCACGGCCCGCTTGACCAGGACGTTGCCGGGGTTCACGTCGTCCCCCGGCTTCTTGAAGACGATGATGTCGCCGGGCTTGACGTCGCGATACGGCAGAAACCGCGCGAGGCCCGGTAGCCGCGGGGCGTAGGCGAACTTGTTGACGAGCAAGTGGTCGCCGACGAGGATCGTGCGCTCCATCGAGCCCGTGGGAACCTGGTAGGTCTGGACCACGAACGTGCGCACGAAGAGCACGAAGACCCCGGCCACGAGCAGGGACTCGTACCACTCGCGGGCGGTGGAGTGCCCGCGTTCCGGGGCGGCTTCAGCGTCGTCTTTTCGTTTCGTCATTCGACTTTCAGCACGGCCAGAAAGGCTTCCTGCGGGATGTCCACGCGGCCCACCCGCTTCATGCGCTTCTTGCCCTCCTTCTGTTTCTCTAGGAGCTTGCGCTTCCTCGTGATGTCGCCGCCGTAGCACTTCGCCAGCACGTTCTTGCGGATCGCCGAGACCTGTTCGCGGGCGATGATCTTCGAGCCGATGGCCGCCTGGATCACCACCTCGAACATCTGCCGGGGGATGATTTCTTTCATCTTTGCCGTCAGAAACCGTCCCTTGGCCGCGGCTTCCTCCCGGTGGACGATCAGGGACAGAGCGTCCACGGGGTCGCCGTTGACCAGGAGGTCCAGCTTGACGAGGTCCCCCTCGCGGTAGCCCGAGAACTCGTAGTCGAACGAAGCGTAGCCCTTCGAGATCGACTTCAGTTTGTCGTAGAAGTCGAGCACGACCTCGTTCAAGGGGAAGTCGTAGATCAGGACCACGCGGTTGGAGGCCAGGTACTCGAGCGACTTCTGCGTGCCGCGGCGCTCCTCGCAGAGCTTCAGGAGTCCCCCCAGGAACTCGTCGCGCGTGATGATCGTGGCCGTGATGTACGGCTCTTCGACGCGCTCGATGTAATTGGGTGCCGGCAGGTGGTTCGGGTTGACGATCTCGAGGACCTCGCCTCTGGTGGTCGTGACGCGGTAGTTGACTCCCGGGGCGGTCGTGATCAGGTCCAGGTCGAACTCGCGCTCCAGCCGCTCCTGGATGATCTCCATGTGGAGCAGGCCCAGGAAGCCGCAGCGAAACCCGAAGCCCAGGGCCGTCGAATTCTCCGGCTCGAACGAGAACGACGCGTCGTTCAACCGCAGCTTCTCCATTGCGTCGCGCAGGTTCGCGTACGCGTCGGCGTCGGTGGGGAAGAGGCCGGCGAAGACCATGGGCTTGGCCTCGGCGAAGCCGGGCAGCGGCTCCGCCGTCGGACGGCGGACTTCGGTGATCGTGTCGCCGATGCGAGTGGAGTGGAGATCCTTGATGTTGCCCCAGAGCGAGCCGACCTCGCCGACCGACAGCTCCGGCACCTCCTCGAATTGGGGCCGAAAGACGCCGAGCGCCTCGACGTCCGTCTCGAGCCCGGTGCCCATGGCGCGGATCTTCGTGTGGGGCTCGAGCTTGCCGTCCACGATGCGCACCAGCGACGTCACGCCGCGGTAGGAGTCGTACCAGGAGTCGAAGAGCAGGGCCTTCAGGGGCGCCTCCGGGTCGCCCTTGGGCGGGGGCACGTCGCGCACGATGCGTTCCAGGAGCTCGTCGATGCCAATGCCCATCTTGGCCGAGGTCAGGACGGCGTCGTGGGCGGGGATGCCGACGACCTGCTCGATCTGCTCCCGCGCCTTCTCGGGCTCGGCGGACGGAAGGTCGATCTTGTTGATGACCGGCACGATCACCAGGTTGTGGTGGCTCGCGAGGTAGGCGTTGGCCAGCGTCTGCGCCTCCACGCCCTGCGTTGCGTCCACGACCAGGACCGCGCCCTCGCAGGCCGCGAGCGACCGGGACACCTCGTAGGAGAAGTCGACGTGGCCGGGCGTGTCGATCAGGTTCAGGCTGTAGGTGTGGCCGTCCTTGGCCTCGTAGCGCAGGGTTACGGCCCGCGCCTTGATCGTGATGCCCCGCTCCTGCTCGAGCTCCATGTCGTCGAGCATCTGTTCGTGCATCTCGCGCGCGGCCACGGCCCCGCAGCGCTGCAGGATGCGGTCCGACAGCGTCGTCTTCCCGTGGTCGATGTGCGCGACGATCGAGAAGTTGCGGATGTATTTCGGATCCGTCATTTCGGGACGGGGATCTTATAAGGGTCTCAAGTCTCAAGTCTCAGGTCCGGGGACCCCATCTGAGACCTGAGACCTGAGACCTGGGACTCAAGTTCCCAGCGGCCACCGCGAACGTGCGGTTACCGTGGCCGGGTCTTGGGCCCCGTACCGGCGATAGCGCAACAATCCCGCCCAGGCGATCATCGCGGCGTTATCGGTCGTGAACGCGCGCTCCGGGAGAAGGACCGGGACGCCGGTCGCGTCGCCCCAGGCCGCGAGCGTGGCGCGGAGCTCCGAGTTGGCGGCCACCCCTCCCGAAAGGGCCAGCGTGCGGATGCCTTCCGCTCCGTGGACCTCGGCCACCCGCGTCGTCAGCGCCGTCACGATCGCACGCTGAAAGGAGGCCATCAGGTCCACGAGGTCGGCGTCGAGAGTCTCGGGGTCGAGCCTCGTCCCGTCCACGCCGCGCCGGGAGAGCTCCCGGAGCATCGCGGTCTTGAGGCCGGAGAACGAGAAGTCACGCGAGCCGTCTCCGGCGCGTCCGACGGGAAACGGGTACCGATCCCCCCGGCCCCGCGCGGCGACGCGGTCGATCACGGGGCCTCCCGGGTAGCCCAGCCCCGCGCGGCGTCCGATCTTGTCGAGAGCCTCGCCGGGAGCGTCGTCGCGGGTGCGCGCCAGAGGCACGATCCTGCCCTCCTCGACGCGGACGAGCTCGGCGTGTCCGCCCGAGACGACCAGGCCGTGGAAGGGATAGCCGATGGGCAGCGGCGCGGCGCCGCCCACACGCAGGAACGCCGAGAAGAGGTGGCCCTCGAGGTGGTTGACACCCACCACGGCAACGCCGCGCGCGAAGGCCAGGGCCTTGCCGGCGGAGAGCCCCACGAGCAGCGCGCCGATCAAGCCCGGTCCCGCGGTGGCCGCGACGAGGCCGACGTCCTCCAGCCGGGTGCCCGCTTTCTCCAGCGCTTCTTCCAGCGCCGCCGGCAAGTTCTCGAGGTGCGCGCGCGCGGCGACTTCGGGCACGACGCCGCCGTACCGCGCGTGCGCCTCCATCTGCGAGGAGACGACGTTGGAGAGGACGCGCCCCTCGCCGTCGAGGACCGCGACGGAAGTCTCGTCGCAGGAGGTCTCGATGCCGAGGACGATCACGGTGCCGCGGTTTGCGGGCTCGCCGCCTGCCGCACGGCGGACGCGAGGCTCTGCGCGTACGGCGGACGGCAGATCCCCTGGTCCGTCACGATCGCCGTGACATAGCGCGCGGGCGTGACGTCGAAGGCCACGTGGCGCGCGGAGACGCCCTCGGGCGCGATCGCATGCCCCGCGAAGGAGAGGACTTCCCCGGGCGCGCGCTCCTCGATCGGGATCGCGGCGCCGTCCGGACACGCGAGGTCGATCGTGGTCGTCGGCGCCGCAACGTAGAACGGGACGCCGTTCTCCTTGGCGAGCACGGCCAGCGAGTACGTGCCGATCTTGTTGGCCACGTCGCCGTTGGAGGCGATGCGATCGGCGCCCACGACGACGGCCTCGATCCCGCCCCGAGACAGGAAGTGCCCGGCCATTCCGTCGGTGATCAGCTCGACCGGGATCCCGTCGCGCAGGAGCTCCCAGGCCGTCAGCCGCGCGCCTTGCAGGAAGGGCCGCGTCTCGGAGGCCATCACGCGCACGCTCTTGCCGGCCTCGACGGCGGCGCGGATGACGCCCAGCGCCGTTCCGTACCCGGCCGTGGCGAGCGCGCCGGCGTTGCAATGGGTCAGCACGGATTTCTCGCCCGAGAGAAGCGGCGCTCCGTAGCGCCCGATGCGGATGCAGGACTCCAGGTCCTCCCGCGCGATGGCGTCGGCCTCGGCGACGAGCGCATCCTCGATCGTCGTCGAATCCGACGCGGCGACGCGGGCGAAGGCGGCCTCCATCCGCTCGAGCGCGGCGAAGAGGTTGACGGCCGTGGGGCGCGAGCTCGCCAAAAGGCGCTTTGCCGTGCCAAAACGCTCGGCGGCGGGCGTGGAGGCGCCGCTGCGCATCGAAAAGGCCGCGCCGTAGGCGGCCGCGACGCCGATGGCAGGCGCGCCGCGCACGGCCATGTCCCGGATCGCGAGGGCGATCTCGGGCGCGCGCTCGAGCGTGAGCCAGATCTCCTCGGACGGCAGCCGGCGCTGGTCGAGAAGACGGAGCGTCGTCCCCTCGCGATAGAGGGGCCGGAAAGGAGCCCGAACGCTCACGGCGCTTCCCGGAGAACCAACGCGGCGCCCCCGCCGCGAGGATCGGCGACCGCCGTGACCGTGCCGTCCGCCTCGACCCCGATCGCGTGGACCTGCCCGATCGGGTCGCGTTCGCGGATCTCGTGTCCCATCTTTCGAAGCCCCTCGATCCAGGAGGGATCGAAGCGGCCCCGCTCGATCTGGATCGCGTCGGGGAGATCCTGCTGGTGAAAGCGGGGCGCCGCGACCGCGGCCTCGAGGGTCTCGTGCCGCAGTAGACGATTGAGCATCACCTGCAGGTTGGTCGTCGGGATCGTCGAGCCGCCCGGGGTTCCCCAAACGAGCGCGACTTTGCCGCCGACGACGGCGATCGACGGACACATGGCGGAGAGCATCCGTTTTCCGGAGGCCACGGAATTGACCTCGCCCTGCACCAGGCCGTAGAGGTTGGGCCGTCCGGGGCGAGTGGTGAAGTCGTCCATCTCGTTGTTCCAGAGGAAGCCGAGCCCGGGCGCCACCCGTGCGTTGCCGAACGAGCCGTTGAGCGTCGTCGTGACCGAGACGGCCATTCCGTCGGCGTCGAGGACCGAGAAATGCGTGGTGGTCGGGCGTTCGCCGGGCGCGGCCGGGAGGTCGGCGGTTCGCGTCGCACGGTCCGGCTGGATCGAAGCCACGAGGGCGCGCGCCCGCGCCGGATCGGTGAAGATCTTCTGGTTCACGCCGGGAAACGCCGGGTCGCCGAGATATCGGTTGCGGTCGTGGAAGGCGCGCTTCTCGATCTCGACGAGCCAGTGGGCCGCCTCGACGTTGGGCGCGCGCAAGCGGACTTCGCCGGCGAAGTCCGCCATGAGGGCCATCTCCGCGAGAACGGGCCCCGAGGATGGGGCCGGCGGGGTGACGACGTCGGCGCCGCGGAAGTGAAACCAGACGGGCTTGCGGACCCGGGCCTCGTATCGCGCCAGGTCCCCCCGCGTGATCAGGCCGCCCGCGCGCTTCTGGCTGGCTTCGATGTCGCGCGCGATCCGGCCGCGATAGAAGCCGTCCTCGCCGCGGTCCCGAATGGCTTCGAGCGTGCGGGCGAGGTCCGGCTGCCGAAACACCGACCCCGGGGCGGGCGGCGCGCCCTCGGGCAGAAAGATGCGGGCCGTGGCGGTGTCGGCGGCGAGACGCTTGCTTTCCTCGGCGATCGACTCCGAGATGTTCGCGGTCATGACGAAGCCGTCGCGGGCCAGGCGCACGGCCGGCTCGACGACCGTCTTCCAGGGGAGCCGTCC
>JBASRI010000307.1:0-8851 GCA_049273755.1 Thermoanaerobaculia bacterium | reverse complement strand
GGCTTCGCCAGAGCAACGCCGCAGCGGCGACGGCGGCGACCCCCAGAAGAGCGATCACCGCCACCCGTCGGGACCGGGCCCGCAACCTGCCACGTGGCCGGCGCCGCTCGAGGTCGGCGATGACGCTTCGCGCGTCGGCGTAGCGTCGAGCGGGGCTTCGCTCGAGGCAGCGCCCGATGATTTGGCGGACCCAACCGGGGCTCTCGACGTCGAGCTCGCGCAGGTCCAGCGGCCGGCCCGAGAGGCGTTGGGCGAACATCTCGGCCTGCGAGCTCGCCCGGAACGGAAGCTGGCCCGAAAGCATCTCGAAGAAAACGATGCCCAGCGCGTAGAGATCGGCGCGCGCGTCCACGGGATCTCCCGCGATCTGCTCGGGCGCGAGGTAGTCCGGAGTTCCGACGACGGCGCCGGCCCGGGTCCGACTGTCGCGCGCGAGCGAGCGAGCGACGCCGAAGTCGGTGATGAAGGCCCGGTCCTCCGCGTCGACCAGGATGTTGGCGGGTTTCAGATCACGGTGGACGACGCCGGCCGCGTGGGCCTCTCCGAGCCCCTCCGCGAGCTGGCGCAGAATCCCGACGGCGCGCTCGAGGGGAAGGGTCCCGTCCCGCTCCAGGATTTCGCGCAGCGAACGGCCCTCGACGTAGTCCATCGTGAGGAACCGCAGATCCTCGTGCTCGCCGATGTCGTGGATCCGGACGACGTTGCGGTGGGTGACCTGTCGCGCCAGCACGAGCTCGCTTCGGAAACGCTGGATCACCGACGGGTCGCCCCCGAGATCGGGCCGGAGAACCTTCAGGGCGACGGGAACGCCGAGCTCCTCGTCGATCGCCCGGTAGACCACCCCCATGCCACCCAGTCCAACCAACCGGTCGATGCGGTAGCGTCCCGCGACGAGCGTTCCCGGCGCCAGCCGTCGCGTGATGTCGACGTGCGTCTGCGTTGGATCCAGCGCGACGGAGGAGTCGGGGGCAAGGGTGCCGCCCGAGGGCGATCCAGGCTCTTCGGGCGGCAGCGATCACCCCCCGGCCGAGATCATGAGGGAACGCTTCGCCCCTCGGCCTCCGGCGATGGAGCGGCCCCGCAGCCGAGGACGGCGAGGCTTCGCTCCAGCTGGTCGAAGAAGATCATCTCGCCGGGGTCGGACCCGCCGGCCGGTCGCTCCAGCAGCTCCCGGATGCGGCGCTCGATGCGGCAGCCCGCGACGACCAGCGACGCGTGGTCGGCCAGCGCGCCAAGGATCTCGAGGTCGAGCTCGGTGAAGCCCCCGCCCGGACGCTGCCCGTCGACGTACAGAACACCCACCGTGCGATCCTCCGCTCGCAGGGGAACGCAGGCGAGCGCCCGGATCCCGAGCTCCACCACGCTCGGCCGCTTCCCCAGCACCGCGTCGCCCCGCGCGTCGCTGGCCACGACCGGCTTGCCGGTCTCGAGCGCCTGGGAGACCGCCGTCAGACTGCCTCGAAAATCCTCTCCGAGCGGCCGATCTTGCGGGAATCCGGCGGCGACCTCGGCGCGGAGCTCGCCGGATCCACCGAGGAGGAGGACGAACCCCCGCTCCGCGCTGGTGACCTGAAGGACCGACTCGAGCAGGCGGCGGAGCAGGGCCCGCGGCTCCCGCTCTTCCCCGAGGCGGCCGCGAAGCTCCGCGGTCGTCTCCCACCGCACGCGCCGCTCGCCCTCGAGCACGCGGACCTCCTCGGCCGAGAGAACCTCGAAGCGCGAGAGCAGTCCCCCGAAGCTGATCCAGTCCTCGTCCGCGATGGCCGTGTCGTCGACAGGCATCCCGTTGACGAAGGTTCCGTTCTTGCTGGCGAGATCCATGAGCGTCCAGCCGGAGGTGCGCCACTGGAGACGCGCGTGCCGCGCCGAGACGCGGGGATCTTCGAGGACAAGGTCGTTGCCGGGATCGCGGCCGACCTGCCGGCTCTCCCCTTCCGGAAAAAGGAGATACCGGGAGACCGCCTGCGGCGGGAAGACCGTCAACTTGGCGGACACGCCCCGGTCTTCTCTTCCGCTCCTCAGGAACCCAGGTTCGACTTGAGCGTGAGGCTGAACTTCAGCGTGTCCGCCGCCGAGCGCAGCAAGCCCGCCACGTTGACGACCGCCGGGTTGTTGGCCTGCCACACGTTGGGGATCGCCGTTCCGCTCTGGTCCTTCACGCTGGACGCGAACGCCGCCACCGCGTTGATCGCGCCGCTCGTGTCACCCGCGTCGTACAGGTTGCGCGCGGCGGTCAGCTGCTGCTGCAGGCCCGCGACGACGGCCGGAGGCATCGCTCCGGCGTTGGCGGTCAGCAGCCCCTGCAGCCCGTCAAACTTGGCGACGATGACCGGGTCGAGCGGCCGCGGGTCGAGGACGATCAGGAACTGCGAATACCCGGGCCCGGTCCCTCCCGCCCGCACGCTGCCGACCTCGAGAAAGCCCGTCATGTCCGCCAACGGCCCGTTCGACGGGCCCCGGGTCACGCGCAGCGGAGCCTGGAGGGTGAGGTTGTGCGTGTACAGCGAGAGCTTGTAAACGCCCGAGAAGGTCAGGGTGCTTCCGGCGGTCGGCTGGATTTCGAGGAGCACGGGAAAGGCCGCGGGGATCGAGGCTCCCGAGGGCAGCCGTGCGAGCAACCCGGCATCGAGAGGATCCACGAGGGACGCCGTGATCGAAAGGGCGTTGGGGGTCAGCCCCACGACCTGCTCGAACGTGACCGTCAGATCCGCGGCAATCCCGCCCGCGAACTCGATGTGGGCCGTCAGCTCGTTTCCGTTGATGACCGGCGTGATCGCGACGGCGCGGGCAGCCGGGGCGGCGAACACCGAGAAAAGGAGGACTAGCAGCCCGAGGTGACGGACGCGTTTCATGGAGCCTTCCCTCCCCCCCTCGCGAAAGGCCATTATATCGAGGGGCTATTGTCAAGCCTTTGATGCATCCGGCGTGCCCACTCGGCCGGGGCGCCGGGAAGCCCATTCCTGAACGTTCCGCTCGATCTGGCGGGAGTGCTTCTCGAGGTGCTCGGCGTAGGTCCGGAGCCAGTCCTCGGCCGTGTAGGTGCCAGACTCCGTGTGCTTTCCGGTCACCGCCCAGGCGGACTCCGGCAGCCGGCGCAGCAGCGGGACGGTGTTGGCGCGCACCGCCTCGACGGTCGCCATCGCCGGCTCGACCGGCGCGGCGTGGTAGTCGAGGACGCGCGCCCAGTGGGCCTGGTCGTAGCCCAGGATCGTGGGGGACGTCTCCGCCGCCAGGAAGCGGATGCGCGCGGCGGCGTTGGTCTCCGAATCGGCCGCGTGGCAGACGACCTCGTGCGCCGACCACTTCCCCTCCGCCGGCCGCCACTTCCGGGCCTCCGGCGGCACCTTTTCCCAGGCCCTGCGCAGGCGCGCGGGGCCCTCCTCGTACTGGCGGATCAGCGCGCCCCGTTCCGACTTGCTGTAGCCCATCGATTCCTCCTCACCACTTCGTTCCGTCGAGCGAGACGACGGTCTTTTCTCCCACGACCTGCGCCGCGTGCCGGGTGTGAGCCGGAAGATACAGCCGGTCCCCTTTGGAGAGATCGAAGACCTGTTCTCCCACCGTGACTCGCAGCACGCCCTCGAGCACGGCGTCGCACTTTTCCTGGGCGTGCTCGTGCTCGGCGAAGGCCGTGCCGGCGCGGTACGTGTACACGAGGACGTCGAAGCCCTCGAACTCCATGAGCCGCATCAGCCGCCGTTCGGTCAGCTCGCCGTCCCCGGGGTGCCAGCGCTCCAACCGTACATCCGTCACCGTGGCAAAGAGTGTAGCGAGTCTCAGGTCTCAAGTCTCAAGTCGGGCTTGAGACTTGGGACCTGGGACCTGGGACCAAAAAAAAAGGGGGCTTTCGCCCCCCTTCACGATCCCGAACGAGAGGAATCAGTACCGGCCGCCGCGCCCGCCGCCGCCACCGCTCTGGGTCTTGGGGCGAGCCTCGTTGACCGTCAACGCGCGGCCGCCGTACTCTTGGCCCGAGAGGGCGGAGATGGCGTTGCGCGCCTCGTCGTCGTTGTTGTATTCGACGAACCCGAAGCCCTTCGAGCGGCCCGTGTCGCGGTCGGTGATGATCGCGACGGAAGCGACGGAGCCGTAGGTCGAAAAGAGCGTGCGGAGATCGTCCTCGGAGGTGTTGTAGGGAAGGTTACCAACGTAGAGTTTCATCGAGACAGAGTCCTAAAATCCGGCGTCACATTTCCGACTCCGACGCGCCGCTCGGCGAAGCCGACTTCCCGTGTGATTCGTCGGACTTCTGCGACCGCGGAAAAGCGTGCTTGGAAGGCGAGCGATTTACGAGAAGGCAGGCAGTATAACAGCGGGTCTCGACCCCGGCAAGCGACCGTTAAGGTTCCCTTAAGCCGCCCGTCCCGCCCGGCTCGCCAGCTCGGAGAGCACCTTGGCCACCCATTTTCGGGTCATTTCCTTGCGCCAGAGAAACGAGAAGTCGGTGTTGTCCATCGGGCGGGACGGCCCCGCGGCGGCGGCGGCCGCCTCGGTGATGGCGGTCACGTCCAGGGGGCGTCCCACCAGGAGCCTCTCGGCCGTGCCCGCACGAACCGGGGCCGAGGACACCGCGCCCAGCACGATCCGGGCTTCCGCAACGACGTCCCCCTCGCAGCGCACGGCGGCACCGACGGAAAGCACCGGGAAGTCGAATGATCCGCGGCGACGCAGCTTCCGATAGCCCGCCGTCCAGCCGTCGGGCGCGGGCACCCGAATCTCGGTCAGGAGCTCTACGGGTCGCTTCGTCAGGTAGTGGATGCCGTCGTTGGCGTAGAGCTCGTCGAGCGCGATCTCGCGCTCCCCCTCCGGCGAGGCCAGCACGGCCCGCGCGGACAGCGCGATCAGGATCGGGACCGAATCGGCCGACTGCACCGCGAGGCACTTCGGGGAACCCGGGGCAACCCAGCAGATCACGCCGTCCTTCTTCATGCAGAAGTCGATCGCCTGGCGCCACTCGTAGTTCTGGTCGTAGTAATTGCACCGCGTGTCCAGCAGGACGTTGCCGCCGAGCGTCCCCATGTTGCGCAGCGGCGGCGTCGAGATCTCCTCGACGGCGTGGACCAGGCCCGGGTACGCGCGGCGCACGCGCCGGTGCGTCTCGATCTCCGAGAGTGGCACGCCGGCCCCGATCGAAAGCCCTCCGGCCGAAAAGCGCAGCCGCTTCAAGGCAGGGACCCGAGACAGCCCGATGACCGTCTTCGGCGTCTGTTGACGCCGCTTCATGTTCGGGTAGAGGTCCGTCCCCCCCGCGACGAACGCGGATTCGGGCCCTTCGCCCGCCTTGATGCGAAGCGCCTCCCGCACGGTCGTCGGGGCGAAGTAACGGAACCTCGGGAGCCGCATCATGGCGTCACCGCACTCCCCCCGCTCCCGTCACCGCGGCGTCGACGGCTCTCCCGTCGCCGCCCTCGGCGGGCGTGGGAACGTGGATTGGCTCGGGGTAGGGAACCTCGGGGAACTTTTCGGGTCCGTAGCGCGCGGGCTTGCCCTGCGCTTTCGCCTTGAGGGCGCTCAGGATCTTCTCCGGCGTCACCGGGATCTCGTCCACCCGTACGCCCACGGCATCGTAGACGGCGTTCGCGACGGCTGGAGGAATCGGGAGGAGGGGTCCCTGTCCGACCTCCTTGGCGCCGTAGGGCCCGTTCGCGTCGGGATCCTCGACCAGGAAGGTTTCGACCTCGGACATCTCCTTGGTCGTCGGGCTCTTGTATTCCAGCATCGAAGGGAACTTGTGCACGACGTTGGCGTTGGCGTCGGTGCGGTACGTCATCTCCTCCATCATCGCCTCGCCCAGGCCCATGTAGACGGAACCTTCGACCTGGCCCATCACCAGAGCGGGGTTGATGCACTTCCCAACGTCGTGGGCGAGCCAGATCTTGGGCACGGTGTAAATGCCGGTTTCCGGATCGACCTCGACTTCGACGACTGCGGCTGAGTAGGAATAGGCGGGCGACGGCCCCACCCCCGCGCCCCGGTAGCGGCCGGCCGACGGGGGCGGTGAGTACGATCCGACCGTGCCGAGCGTCCCGAACCGCGACTCGGCGAGAACGACGGCTTCGGGGAACGTCATTCCCTTTCCGGGGTCCTCGACGTCGAAGACGCGGCCTTCGGCCAACGCCACCCGCTCGGGCGGGATCTCGAGCTTGGCGGCGGCAGTGGCGACGAGCATTTCGCGGGCCCGCTCGGCCGCCTGGACGGCCGCGTTTCCCGTCATGAGAGTGACGCGCGATGAGTAGGAGCCCAGGTCCACCGGTGTCAGATCCGTGTCGCCCGTGACGATGCGGATGTCGAAGGGATCGATGCCCAGCACCTCCGCCACGATCGAAGCGAGGATCGTGTCCGATCCCTGGCCGATGTCGGTCGAGCCGCAGAAGACGGTGACGCCGCCGCCCCGGTCGAGCTTGAGCTGCACGCCCGACTGCGGCATCGAGTTCCAGTAGATCGGAAGGCCTGCGCCGCACAGATAGGACGAGCAGGCGATCCCGAGCCCGCGGCCCGGCGGCAGCTTGCCCCGCCGCTTCTTCCAGCCGGAGGCCGCGACGACCTTGTCGATGCAGGCTCCCAGGCCGATCGACCCGACGCGCAGGAAGTTCGCCGTCAGCGTGTTCGCGGGATGGAGGTGCCGCCGGCGGATCTCCGCGGGGTCGAGATTCAGGTCGCAGGCGATCCGGTCGAGCGCGACCTCGAGGGCAAAGCGCGGCTGGGGTGTGCCGTGCCCACGCTTTGGGCCGCACGGCGGCTTGTTCGTGAAGACACGCGCGCCGTCGAAGCGGTACGTGGGAACCTGGTATGTCACCGTCTGGAGGGCGCCGGTGTAGTAGGTCGAGGCCACTCCGTAGGAGCCGTAGCCTCCGCCGTCGAGCAGCTTCTGGAAGTGGAGCGCGGTGATCGCGCCGTCTTTCTTCACGCCGGTCTTCACTTTCATCAGCGTCGGATGGCGCCCCCGGTGGCAGTAGAAGACCTCTTCGCGCGTCAGGCAGATCTTGACGGGCCGCCCCGTCACGCGCGACAGGTGCGCGACGACGATCTCGTGGCTGAAGGGATCCGACTTGCCGCCGAAGGCGCCGCCGTTGGGCGTCGCGATGACGCGGATCTTCGCCGGCGGCAGGTCCAACACCTTCGCCAGCGCGCGGTGCACGTAGTGGGGCGTCTGCGTCGCGGACCAGAGCGTGAGCTTGCCGTCGGGCCCGAAATCCGCGACCGCGGCGTGCTGCTCGAGCGGCAGGTGCGTGCTGCCCTCGTAGAAGTAGAGGTCTTCGTAGACGCGGTCGGCCCGCGCGAAGCCCTCTTCGGTGTCCCCGAACTCCATCGACACGAGCTTGTGGATGTTCCCTGAGTCGCCGTAGTCGTGGATGGGTGTCGCGGCGGGAGCGAGGCCTTCCTCCATCGTACCGACCGGCGGGAGGGGCTGGAACTTCACGTCGATCAAGTCGAGGGCGTTGAAGGCGGCGTCCTCGTCCACGGCCGCCACCGCCGCAACCGGGTCGCCGACGAACCGCACCCGGTCGACGCAGAGAGCGTGCTCGTCCTGCGAGACCGGCAGGATGCCAAAGGGCGTCGGGAGATCCGCGCCGGTCGCGACGGCAAGGACACCCGGCGCCGCGAGCGCCTTCGAGACGTCGATCGAGACGATGCGGGCATGCGCGAACTTCGCGCGCAGGAGCTTGCAGTGGAGCATCCGGGGCAGGAAGACGTCGTCGGCGAACTTCGTCTGTCCGGTCACCTTCGCGGCCGCGTCCACCTTGGCGTAGGGGCGGCCGACGACGCGGGTGGGTTTGGGCACCATCGTCACGGCTCGCGCTCCCGGACGGGGTCAAGCCTCCCCCCTACACGCCCCGGTTCGTAGGGGCGGCCCTCGCGGCCGCCCGCATTGACCACCGGCAAGAGTCCGCTTTCGTCGAAATCGAAGCCGTAGAGCGACTCTTTGCGCGGCTCGGCCTCTTCGCCGCGCATCCAGGCTGCCGCCAGCTCGACCGCCTCGAAAATCTTGATGTAGCCGGTGCACCGGCAGAGGTTGCCGGCGAGGGCTTCACGGATCTGCGGCAGCGTCGGCTTCGGGTTGGACTCGAGCAGAGCTTTCGCCGTCAGCAGGAAGCCGGGCGTGCAGTACCCGCACTGCGCGGCGCCCAGGTCCGCGAAGGCCTTCTGAAGCGGATGGAGGCCCTGCGGTCCCGCCATCCCCTCGACTGTCTCGACGCTCCGGCCTTCGCATTCCAGCCCGAGAACCAGACAGGAGAGCACGGGCTTGCCGTCCACGAGGACCGCGCAGGTTCCGCATTCGCCCAACTCGCAGCCGTGCTTGGTCCCGGGCAGGTTCAGGTCCTCCCGGAGAACTTCGAGCAGCGTCTTGTGCGGAGCGAAGACGGCCTCGGTCGCCTCGCCGTTGACGGTTAGCCGGATCTGCGCCCGGCCAGGTTCTCGTCGGAGATTCCTTCGCAACTTCGCCACAACCAAAACACTCTAATCCCTTTGTTTTGTGAAGGAAAGAGCGTCGTTGCTGACTGACCGGTCAGCTAGTTCGCAACGGCGGGGAGGGCTTCCGCGGGCAACTTCAAGAGATCGAGAGGGTTGACCCGCGCGCGATGAAGGCGGGCGCCCCAATGGAGGTGAGGTCCCGTCGCGCGGCCGGTCGCTCCAACCGCTCCCAGGCGCTGCCCGGCCGCGACGATCGCTCCCGGCTGAACCTCGATCGCGGAGAGGTGGAAGTACGTCGTGAAGAGCCCTCCCCCGTGGTCGAGGATCACGGTTCCCCCCGAAAAATAGAGATCCTCGGCGAGTGCCACGCGCGCGGGGGCCGGCGCTTCGATCGGATCTCCCTGCTCGGCCGCCATGTCCACGCCGTCGTGTCGCG
>JBASRI010000155.1:0-1509 GCA_049273755.1 Thermoanaerobaculia bacterium | reverse complement strand
GTGCTCGAGGGCGCCGGGCTGCCCCTGTCCTCGCGCGAAGTGTTCGTGTCGTGCACGGGAGGTCTGGAGGTCGGAGAACCGGCGGCGGATCTCGCCATCGTCGGTGCCCTGTGCTCCTCGGCCGCGTTGCGGCCCCTGCCGGAGCGGGCCGTGCTCTTCGGGGAGATCGGCCTGCTCGGCGAGGTGCGGAGGGTGTCGGCCGCCGCCTCGCGGCTCAAGGAGGCGTCGGCCCTCGGATTCCGCAGCGTGTTCCTGCCCTCGGGAAACGCGGGCGACGCCTCCGCGTTTCCGGACCTGGACGTCCGGCCGGTGGATCGCGTCGCGGAATTTCTGAAGGAGCTGCGAACCGGACGCTCGACGACCTAGCCCGTCAGGTGCGCCGGCTCGGCTCCCGTGAGCTTGCGGTACGCGTCGAAATACTTTTCGCGGGTCGTCCGGACGACGCCCTCGGGCAGCTTGGGCGCCGGAGGCCGCTTGTCCCAGCCGGTCGACTCGAGCCAATCCCGCACGAACTGCTTGTCGAAGGAAGCCTGGCCCCGGCCGGGCGCGTACTGTGACGCATCCCAGTAGCGCGAGGAGTCGGGGGTGAACGCCTCATCGATCCAGATCAGCCGGCCGTCGAGACGGCCGAACTCGAGCTTCGTGTCGGCGAGGATCAGGCCGCGCGAGGCGGCGTACTCGCGGGCACGTTCGTAGAGGGAGAGCGTCTGGTCGCGGAGGGCCTCGGCCTCGCCCTCGGGCAGGGCCGCCGCCATCGTCTCGAAGGAGATGTTCTCGTCGTGGCCGGTTTCGGCCTTGGTCGCGGGCGTGAAGATCGGGTGCGGAAGCCGGTCGGCCTCTCGCAGGCTCTCGGGCAGCCGGATGCCGCAGACGTGCCCGGTCTTTCGGTACTCGGCCCAACCCGAGCCCGCGAGGTAGCCTCGGGCCACGCACTCGAAGGGCACCACCTCGCACTTGCGGACCAGGACCGAGCGGCCGGCCAGCGTCGCCGCATCGGCCTGCAGGTCCTCGGGGAACCGGGCGATGTCGGTCTCGAGCAGGTGATTCTCGACGTCGGAGAACTTCCGGAACCAGAAATTCGACAATTGGGTCAACACCTTGCCTTTATCGGGAATGCCGGGGGAGAGAACCACGTCGAAGGCCGAAATCCGGTCGCTCGCGACAAGAAGAAGTGAGTCCCCGAGATCGTAGAGCTCGCGGACTTTCCCGCGCCGAGACAGGCGCGCGCTCGAGAGGCGCGTTTCAGTGATGGTCGTCACGGGCGTGAAACTTAGCACAAACGGGCGCTCTGCTATCGTAGGAGGTCTCATGCGCATTCGACTGACGGATTCCCCGCCTCGGGGTTCCGCATTCACGCGCGTCGCGTTTCTGCACGAAGGGACGGATCCCGCGGCCGGGGCGCCACGTTCGGTGCGAGGGGCGTTGCGGACCGCCGCCAAAGCGGCGGGTTTCCGCGGCCGCGCGAAGGAGCGCGCCCCGGGCTCCTCCGGCGGATGGGCTCTCTACGGC
>JBASRI010000289.1:0-4975 GCA_049273755.1 Thermoanaerobaculia bacterium | reverse complement strand
GTCAGGTCTCGAGAGCCGGGCCGCCAGGCCCGCCGCCCGCGCCTGAGGGCCCCCCGGACGCCTGAATTCGTTCGACGGGAACGCCTCTGTGCTAACATTTTTGAATTACACCGATGAAATTCAAGAGTGTCATTGCCCGGAGCTTCTCGACGGCGGACGTCGCCCGTTTGACTGGCCTTACGGCCAGGCAGCTCGACCACTGGGATCGCAAGGGGTTCCTCCGGCCGTCGCTCGAGAAGGCCCACGGCTACGGCTCGACGCGCCGGTACTCGTTCGCGGACGTCGTGCGGCTGCGGGTCGCGGCGAGGCTTCGGTCGAGCGGCGTCGGGCTCGCGCGGATCCGGCGCTGCGCCGAAGCCCTGGCGCGCCTGGACCCGTCGGCCGACCTGGCGCGGGCGCGCCTGATCGTCGTCGGCTCGACAGTCCTGTGGGCCCGGTCGGATCGTGAGGTCGTGGATCTGCTCAAAGACGGACAGCTCGTACTGGTCTGTTCTCTCGGAGACGCGGTTGCCGAGGCGGCCGGAGCGGTCGCCCGGCTCTGCCTCGATGAAGAGCGCGAATCCGAGAGAGCAGACCTTCCGGCGGCGCGTCCCCGCGGAAAGAGAACGTCGCACCTCTGATTTTGTGGGGGATCGCATCGGCCGGGCGGCGACGGGAGAGGAATGCGTTTGGCCTCGGACGATTTGAGCGCGCACATCGGCCGTCTGGCGCGCCAGGGGCGCCAGCGGGATTTTTCCCTTCCGAAGTTTCAGAAGTCGCTCTCCGCGATCGCGCGCAACGGTGAGCGCGCGGGCGTCCTCTCCCAGCTCCTCGCCGAGTGGACCGGCATCCCCTTCGAGCCGGAGGAGGCCGAGGAACGCTGGGACGAGATCGAGCGGCTGCTCCCGACGCTGCGCGGCAAGCTCGGATCGCCGCTGGGCCTGCAGACGGTCCTGCTCCACCACCTCCACAGCCTGAAGGGGCTCTTGAAGGAGCCCCGTCTGGTCTCGGAAGCCGACCTCGCCGTGCTGCGCGTCAACGCGATCACGGACCCTCTGACCGGGCTCTACAACCGCCGGTTCCTGCTCGATCACCTGGCGCGGGAGATCGCGCGGGCCGAGCGCTCGGAGGGCATTCTCTCGATCGCGATGATGGACCTGAAGGGGTTCAAGTCGATCAATGATCGACTGGGGCACCCGGTCGGGGACAGCGTCCTCGTCCGCACGGCGCGCGTGGTGCGGGAGTCCCTGCGCGCGATCGACGCCGGATGCCGCTGGGGCGGCGACGAGTTCGTGCTCGTGCTCCCCAACACCGACCTGATCTCGGCGCTCGCGGTCGCCGAGCGGGTGCGCGAGAAAGTCGGCGCGATGGCGCTGCCGGCTCGGGGCGGCCTCTCCCTCGACCTTCACTACGGCGTGGCGTCCTATCCTCCCGACGGGAAGAGCTCGGACTTTCTTCTGAAGGTCGCCGACCTGCGCCTCTACCAATGCCGTTCCCAGTCCGCCTTCGAGACCTCCGCGCGGCGCATGCACCCGCGGTTTGCTCCCGGGGAGATGAGCCTGCGCATGGAGTGGAACGGCCACCGACGGGCGGTGACGGCGCCGGTCGTGGACGTCAGCTTCGGCGGCATCGCGTTCCGAGCCAGGAAGTCCGAGAAGTGGCCCCGCCGCTGGAAAGCGGAGATCCTCCAGAAGCACGACCCCGAGCGGCATGCGATCCGCCTTCGGGCGTTGAACAGCGCGCCCCTGCCCGGAGGCGGGGTTCGCGTGGGCTGTGCGTATGTCTGAAAACGAGTCTCAGGTCTCAGGTCTCAGGTCTCAGGTCGGGATGCGAGGGTGAAAGAACGGGCCTTTTCCGCCCACCGCGCCGCCGCCTCCGGTCTCTTCACGCTTTTCACTCTCATCGCCATCGTGCTGGGCTTGGGGGACGCCCGACTCCTGGCGCTGGCGATGGGCGGCGCGCTCGGCTCGCTCTTCCTCCTGACCCGGCCAGGCGTGCGCGAGGGGCTCGGCGACTTCGCGGCGGGCCTGGCGATGGTGACGGACCTGGCGCTGCTCTTCTGCGCGATGTCGCTGACGGGCGGCCCGCTCTCGCCCTATGCGCTGCTGCTTCCGGCCGGCGTCGCCCTGTCCTGGCATTGCGAGGGCAAGACGGCCGCGCGCTTCTTCGCCGCGGCGTCGATTCTCGGGGTCGCCGCGCTCATCACGCTCGGCGGCGTCCCTGTCACTGGGGCCGCCTCTCTCTTCGCGATCTCGGGTGTCGCGCTGGCGGCGCCGGCACTGCTCGTCACGCTCGAGGTCTCCGCCGCGGCCGCGGCGAAGAGCGTCCTCGAGCGCCCGAGCCAGGTCGAAACGGCGCCGACTCCTGCTCGGACGCGTCTGCCGGCGCCGGCGTTTGCTGTGGAAGAGCGGGACCACGAGGCCGAGGTCCTCCACGACCTGCGCTCGCCGCTGTCGGTCATCCGCGTGTACACCGATCTGATCCAGGAGGCCGCGAGGCGGGGCGAATTGCCGAATCCGGACTACCTCGCCAATCTCGAGCGCGAGATCGAGCTCGCCGAACGCCTGGTCGGCGCGCCCGTGCCGCCGCCGGAGCCCCTCGCGCCCCCTCCGCAGAACGCGGACCTCGTCGAGATCCTGGGCTCGCTCGCGACCGCGTACCGACTGGCGCACGGCGGTCGCATCCGCATCGAGTTCATCGCCGAGCGCCCGCAGCTTCCCGTCGCCGCGAATCCGGTCGCGCTCCAGCGCGCGTTCCGAAACGTTCTCGACAACGCCATCAAGTACACTCCGGACGGAGGCGAGGTGCGCATCCGCGCGGGAGCCGCGGGGTCGCAAGCCTTCGTCTTCGTCAAGGACACCGGCATGGGAATGAGTCCCGAAGAGAGGACCCGCGCGTTCGACTACGCCTTCCGGGGCGCCGGAGCCGTCGCCGCCGGGACGCTCGGAAAAGGCCTGGGCCTCGCGGTGACCAAGGAAATCCTCGAGTCCAACGGCGGAAAGATCAGCCTCTCAAGCGAGGCAGGCTACGGCTCCGAGGTCACGATCCTGCTGCCCTTCCAGAAGGGGGCGCGGTGAAGCGCATCGTCGTGGTGGACGACGACCGCGAGATCTCGACCGCCGTGCGCGAGCTGCTCACACCCGAGGGGTTCGCGGTGGACTGCCCTCCCGAGCCGCGCGCCGCCCTCGTCGAGGCCATCCGCGAGGTGCCCGACCTGGTCATCCTGGACGTGAACATGCCGGGCATGACGGGCTGGGAGTTCTGCGCGATCCTGCGCCGCCAGTCCGCGACCCGCCAGGTGCCCGTGCTCTTCCTGACCGGCCGCTCGGAAGTCAAGGACCGCATCACGGCCATGCAGCTCGGCGGCTCGGACTACCTCGCCAAGCCCTTCGGGGCCGAAGAGCTGCGCAAGAAAGTCCGCTCTCTGCTCGAAGAATCCCCCACCATGGAGGAAGGATGAGGGCCAAACGCCGCTCCGATCCGAACGTCGTTCCCGGCGCGTTTGCGCCGCCGCGGGAAACCGTTCCGGACCCCGTCGAGGAGCTCCGCCATGAGCGGATCGTGTACGACGGCGTCACGAATCTCCCGATCCATCCCTTCGAGCTTCCGGAGCGGGCCGACGAACGCATCGAGCACCTCGGCGTCGTGTACCTGCAGGTCGGGAAGTTCTTCGGCTTCGAGGAGCTCTTCGGCTGGGAGCAGTACGACCGCGTGTTGGCGGCCGTCTCCGACGGCCTGCAGGACGACGTCCGGGCCTCGCGGCTGGCTCCCTACGTCTACTCGGTCCGTTTCTCCGGCGCCGACGGCTTCTTCGTGCTCTACAGCCTGCCGCTCCCGGGTCGCGGCCGCATGCCCGTCACCCTCGAGGAGGAGGCCGCGCGCCTGCGGACGAGCGTCATCCGCCGCCTGCGGCAGACGCTCGAAGGGGCGACGGCCGATTTCGTGAACATCCTCGCCTCGAGCCTGTCGGCCGCCGACAACCCGCGCGTGCGTCCGTCGCGGCACGTCGTCCGCACACTGCAGGAGGCCGTGAAGATCGTCAGCCAGCGCCAGACGACCGAGAAGCTGGAGCTCTTTGCGGGACTGAAGGGAGTCATCGCGGGTCGGCAGCTGCGCCCCGCGTTCCAGCCGGTCCGGCATCTCCCCGACGGCGTCATCATGGGCTACGAGGCTCTGATCCGCGGCCCGCAGGGCACCGCGCTCGAGCCGCCGACCGTCCTCTTCGCCGTCGCCCACGAGAACGAGATGGACGTCGAGCTGGAGACCCTGTGCCTGGAGCTGATCTTCTCGAGCCTTCCGCGGGCGGTCAGCGACCGCCGCCTCTTCGTCAACGCGTCCGCGATGCTGCTTCGCCATCCCGTGTTCCTAGACTCCCGCAACCTCGCGGCGATCAACCGCTCCCACGGCGACGTCGTCGTCGAAATCTCGGAGAAGGAGATGGTCCGGGACTACGACGCCTTCCAGGAGGTCCTCGGGCTCGTGCGCAAGGCGAAGATGCGGATCGCGATCGACGACGCGGGCTCCGGCTATTCGGGCCTCGAGACGATCCTGCACTTGAAGCCCGACTACATCAAGGTCGCCGACTCCCTCGTGCGCAACATCCACGCCGACCCGATCAAGCGCGAGATCATCACGAGCCTGGCCACGATCGGCAAGCGCATCGGCGCGATTCTCGTCGCCGAGGGCATCGAGGTCGAGGCGGAGAGGAAGACTTTAGTCGACCTCGGTGTCGAGTTCGGCCAGGGCTATCTGCTGGGCCGCCCGTCGTTCCAGGTCAGCAACCGCGCGTCGCGGGGGACGTGAACTGACAGAAGAAGGGATCAGGCTGTCCAGACAGAAGCTCAAGCCACCGCCGAAGCTCAAGCCCACGAGTGGCAGTGAGTGTCCTGGCTGCAGATCCTCCGAGCTCTACACGTCCCGGAGCCGCAGCGAGGCGGTGGCGGGGACGGGCTCGCCGTTCTCGGCCTGCGAAACCTCGCGGCGCGGCTCCGAAGCC